>CBDVAV010000527.1:0-3968 GCA_965372055.1 uncultured bacterium
CGGAAAGTCCTGTTTATGGCAACTTTCAATCTTTTTAAACAATAGGTTTTCACTGTCGATTGACATGTACTCACTGGTCAATGACAGGCCAATGACCTCTAAATCAGTGAATTTAGGTTTTGGGCCTGGTCGCTTCACATTTCCATTCTCTCAAACCCTTTGATTGGCATCGATTTGATAGTTTCCAAAATTTTGTCGAAATTCTTTTTAATATTGTGCGTCTGTCCGAGTGTCTAAGTTGTTTTGAATTCATATTAAGATACTCATTATCAGGCAGATGCACTACTTTTTTATTGATTTTTTAATGATTATCTAATTCACACAACGGGTTAGAAGAATGTAATATATCCCTCCTTTTGAAGGAATATATTGAATATCAACATTTTAAAATATTGCTTCATTTGTTATAAAAGGCTTATTTGTAATACATACCTCATTAACAAATACATCAAACATATGTCAGAAAACCGCTTAATCTGTTTTGATTAATAAATAATCCTTTCTCATCTTGGTAACTAGGATCATAGAACCCTAATTTTAATCCTATTTATTTACTAGACCCAAATATTGGGTTAAAATAACTCTGTAGAAGTGAAGGCCAAAAACCACAGTTTCGGCACATTTATTAATAAGACTGCCATTGGAGTTTTTAATCTTGATAGTTATTCCCGGATCATAAATGCGAATATCGTGGCTTGCAGAATTACCGGGTATCCCAAAAAGAACCTAATTAATAAAAAATTTACCAGCTTGGTACCGAAAAATTCTGTAAAAAAAGTAACTGGGTATTTCAATAGCTTAAATAATAAAGGAGGATTAGGTGCAGAGTTTAACTTAATCTGTAAAAATGGTAAAGAAATCCCAGTGAGAATCGATGCAGTTCAAGCAGACAGTAACAAGTATCTGATCTATTGCATGGATGTTACTGAGCAATTGGAAAATGAAGAATTGCAATTGAATGAGGAAATATTTCTTACCGTAGTAGATGCAATGCCCATCCCCATAGTAATAACACAGTTATCAAATGGCAAAATAATTTATGCAAATTCAAAATTTAGCCATGCTTTCGATTTTCCAGCACAGAAAATGGTCAATAGAGAATCTTCTGAATTCTATGTCGACCCTAATGGCCGCCGGTTAATGATAATAGCATTGTCGAAAACAGGAAATCTTAAAAATTACGAAATACAAGTTAAAAGAGATAATGGAGTTAAATTTTGGATAAGTTTTTCAATTGAGCCAATTAAATTTCAAGGAAAAACTATGTTATTTAATTCCTTGATAGACATTACCGAGCAAAAGAAAGTCGAAGTAGCATTATTAGAAAGTGAGCAATACTTGAACAAGTCCCAGGAAATGGCCCATTTTGGTCATTGGAAATTAAACCCGGCCACTGGAGAAGTTGAGGGCTCGGACGAGCTTTTTAACATCTTTGGGCTAGGTAGGGATGAAGCTAATTTTGATGCATTTGTTGAAGTGGTTCATCCGGAGGATAGGGAATTTGATGTAGCTACAATACAACGGGGGATCGATTATGGTGAGAATTGGAACATTAAACATCGATTACTCTGCAGGGACGGTACACTTAAATGGATACATGCAATAGGAGAAGCCATAACTGATAAATCCGGCAAAACTGTATTACTTCTCGGCACGGTACAAGATATCACCGTGCAAAAATCAGAAGATGACCGAAAAGAGGTTATTAACAACATTTCCCGTGAGTTGAATAAAAACATTGAAATAAATGAGTTAGGTGGCCGAATTCAACAAGAGCTTCAAAAAGTATTGCCAGCAAAGAATATATATTTATCAATTTATGATGCTGAAATAAATAACATACAAGCCTTATATCTCTCGTTGGATGGAAAACCTAAAGAAAAACCCCATAACCCCAGAATATTAGGTGTCGAACTTCCAGAATATGTACTAAAAAATGGGAAAGGGTTAATGTTAAATGGAAAGGAACTAGATGATTTACGAATAAAAGAGAGTATAAACGTCCATGGAAAAAAAGCTAAATCATGGCTCGGCGTGCCTTTGATGATTGATAATAAGGCTATAGGAGTACTGGCCACCTTTTCCATTCATAATAATAACGCCTATAAAAAGGAAGACCTAGAACTGCTTACATTAATCGGTGCACAGATTGGATCCTTTATCGAAAGAAAAAAGGCTGAAGATGCGCGTAAAGAAAGTGAAGAAAATTTTAGGGAACTATTTGAAAATTCAGCTGATGAAATCTATCTGATAGATCCCAAGTTCTTTACAATTTTAAACATTAACGGTTGTGCTGCTAAAGAACTGGGATATTCAAAAGAAGAACTCATTGGTCAAAAACTAAACAAAATTACCGCCCCGGGTTCCCTGAAGAAGAATATGAACAGGCTAGAGAATGTAATTAATGGAAAACCAGAGATTTTTGAGGCAGTCAACAGAAGAAAGGATGGTTCATTATATTCCGCCGAGATCAAAACAAAATTAGTTGAGTACGGTGGCCAAGAAGTTATATTGGCCCTGGCACGGGATATAACAGAAAGGTTAGAAGCAGAAGAAGCTATCAGG
The DNA here is from genome assembly GCA_965372055.1 of uncultured bacterium. GTDB lineage: Bacteria > Bacteroidota > Bacteroidia > Cytophagales > Cyclobacteriaceae > CBDVAV01. The sequence continues at coordinate 2,566 of CBDVAV010000527.1, forward strand.
GAAAGTGAAAGGAATTTCAGGGAGCTATTTGAAAATACAGTAGATGAAGTGTATTTAATAGATATAAAAAATACCAAGCTAATCAATGTCAATAGTACTGCTTGTATGGAGCTGGGATATACCAAAGAAAACCTAATTGGTAAACAACTGGCATTTATTTCAGGATCACCCAATTTTAAAAAGAGTAACCAGGCCAGGCTTGGGAAGGTAGTTAAAGGAAGTACTGAAATATTTGAGGGGACACAAAAAAGAAAGGATGGTTCCATTTATCCCGTTGAAATCAAAGCAAAATTAGTTGATTATATTGGTAAGAAAGCAATACTTGGTATTGCCAGGGATATTACAGAAAGGTTGCAGGCAGAAGAAGCCATCCGCGATAGCCAGCAAAAATGGAATTCTTTGGTCAGCAACTCCAATGACATGATAGTCATCATTGATAAGGATGAAAAGATTCAGTTTATGAATGACTTACCAAAATCTGTTATTCAGACAGGTTTATCAGTTGATAAGATGATTGGTTTGCCATTCCATTCATTTATTATCAAAAAGGATATTCCAAAAGCAAAAAGAGAATTAAAAAGGGTGATCAGTAAGAAAACAAATGCCACTGTGCAGGTTCAGGGTGCTGTTAGTAACAATCATTATGATTGCAGATTAACACCACTGGTAAAAAACGGCAAAGTTGAAGGGGCTATTATGATCATGAATGATATTACAGAAAAACTTAAAGCTGATGAAGCTCTACAGTTAAGTGAAGAGCGCTACAGAATGCTATTTGAGAGAAACTTGTCCGGGGTTTACCGTGCTGATCTTGATGGTATAATCATAGAATGCAATGATGCATTCGCCCAGATTTTAGGATTTGAATCAAAAAACGAGGTAATGGGCAAAAATGCCCGCCAGTTGTATCGGAACTTAACAGACAAAAAGTTCCACCAAAAATTAATTGAAAACAAAGGGAGTTTAACCGGGTATGAAAGCAATATTGAATTAAGGGATGGCAAAAAAATATGGGTACTTGAAAATGCTTCAATATTGGACGATAAAGAAGGTGTACCCAAGTACATATTAGGAACTATCATAGATGTCACTGAACTTAAAGAGGCTGAGATAGAAATTGAAAACCTGGCAAAATTTCCAGAAGAAAGCCCAAACCCGGTTTTTAGGGTTGATGACTCAACCATGGAAATTATATATTCCAATAAAGCAGGGGAAGAAATAGTAGATGACCTGACAACCCAAGAGGGCAGGCTTTATGCAAATTTTAGGAAAGCAATTAGAAAAACAATAGAAAAGGAAAATAGTGGGGAAGCAGAGTACTGGGTGGGGAATAAATGTTTCTTATTTAATTTCAACACGGTAGAAAATCAAAGCTATATTAATTTGTACTCTAGGGACATTAC
>CBDVAV010000528.1:0-3965 GCA_965372055.1 uncultured bacterium
TTTAAAGGGAAATGACCTTAATGTAATTGTATACAATTTTGTAGACATGCTTTCACATGCCAGGACAGACATGGCCATGGTAAGGGAATTGGCACCCGATGAGTCTGCTTATCGATCCATTACAAAATCCTGGTTTCTACATTCCCCATTACTTGAAGCCATTAAAAAGATTGCAAGTATTAATGGTAAAATGATCATTACCACTGACCATGGGACTATCAGGGTTAAAAAGCCTTTTAAAATTGTTGGGGATAGAAATACCAATACCAATCTAAGATATAAACAGGGCAAGAACCTGGGATACCAAGGAAGGAATATTATGACAAATCCTAATCCCGAGTCTTTATTTCTCCCAAAACTAAATGTTAGCTCAAGTTATGTCTTTGCCATAGAAGACAACTTTTTCGCTTACCCAAACAATTATAACCACTACGTTAAATATTATCGTGACACCTTCCAACACGGGGGAGTCTCAATGGAGGAAATGATTATTCCGATAATTTGTTTAAATTCGAAAAATGGTTGATGAATCACCTGTTGATTTACAACTTGATTGTAATAAACTAACCGAACTTGATCTGATATCAAAATCTATTTTAGATTTTGCCGGAAGCTGCAGGATATGGCTTTTTTATGGGGATATGGGATCAGGTAAAACTACATTAATTAAATCAATTGGGGCTAGGTTTGGTGTGATGGACAATGTAAACAGTCCTACATTTTCAATAGTAAACGAATATATGAATTCCAATAATGAAATATTTTATCATTTTGATTTTTACCGGATAGCAAATGTACAAGAGGCTGTCGATATTGGATGTGAGGAGTATTTTTACTCTGGAAATTATTGTTTTATCGAATGGCCGGAGAAGGTTGAACCCGTGGTTCCCGAAAATCATATCAGGATTGATATTATCAACCGTGGAGGAGACATGAGAATGCTTGAACTGAAGAAAAATGAGTGAATCAAAAAAGACAGGATTTGAGGCATTGGCTAAGTCTACCCTTTATCCACAAGAAGCACTGGTTAAAGTAAAGACCAATAAAAAGTCTTTTTTCGTGGGTATGCCCAAAGAGATATCATTACAGGAAAGCAGGATTACACTGACTCCGGAAGCAGTAAGGTTAATAGTAAATAATGGACACCAAGTGAGAGTTGAGTCGGGAGCTGGCCTTAAATCAAAATTTACCGACAACGAATATAGTGAAGCAGGTGCCGAGATTGTTTATTCTGCCAATGAAGTATATGATGCTTCGATTATTCTAAAAATTGAACCGCCAACAGAAAAAGAGATTGAACTTTTAAAACCAGGTAAGACCCTGATATCAGCATTGCAAATTGGAGACAAAGACGCAAAGTACATGAAGAATTTGCTTAGCAAGGGCATTACAGCTTTAGGCTACGAATACCTTGAGGACAAAGTAGGTGGCTTTCCCATAATCAGGGCGATGAGTGAAATAGCAGGTGGTACCAGTATTCAAATTGCAGCTGAATATTTGAGCAGTGTAAGGGGTGGCAGGGGTACAATTTTAGGGGGAATCACCGGGGTGCCTCCTACGAAAGTAGTTATATTAGGAGCCGGAACAGTAGCAGAATATGCAGCCCGGGCAGCGAGCGGAATGGGAGCGGAGGTGAGGATTTTCGATAACCATATCTATAAACTACGCAGAATTAAACATACACTTGGTCATCAAGTTTATACCAGCACTATAGATACAGTAGTTCTAGCAGAAACCTTGAAAACCTGTGATGTTTTAATTGGGGCCATAAGATCGGAAAAAGGAAGGTTCAGGATCATTGTTAACGAGGAAATGGTACTGGGAATGAAACCTGACTCAATTATTATAGATTTAAGTATTGATCAGGGTGGTTGCGTGGAAACTTCAAAGATGACCACCCTTAAAGACCCAATTTACCGGTTACATGATGTCATACATTATTGTGTGCCAAATGTTGCCTCAAGGGTAGCCAGAACTGCAACAACAGCTTTAAGCAATATATTTACCCCTACAATTCTAAGGGCTGGTGAAGAAGGAGGGCTTGATGAAATGATCTTCGGACATCATTGGTTTATGAAGGGTGTTTATGCTTATAAGGGAAGCTTGACCAATAAGCACATAGCTGAAAAATTTGCAATTAAATGTAAGGACCTTAATTTATTAATGGCGGCAAGATTCTAAGATGAATTAACAGTTAGTAATTATTGCTAATTGCGAAAAGGGGCCGGAAGGGTAATCTTTGTTCAAAAACACTGCTTTGTTCCCGCCGTCTGTTGTGTTTGCAGCAGTTGATGGTTCTATATTATCTACATTATTGAACATTTCGGTATCCGCCGGATCGCTTGATCCTATTTCAAAGTTGGCAAGGTAATTAACAGAGGGAGGAGATGTGGTAAAGGTGTTCCTCACGTTGCCCAGGTGGTCTGTTAAATGATATTGGTATTCGTATTCAAAAGACCCTGAAACGAGTTCAGGGTGACGCACTGCCCTACCTTCATCGTGTTGGATGAACTGCAGTTCACTGTTCTCATAGATAAACACTCCTGCATAGTCAGTGGTTTTCACTTCCTGTCCCTCGTGTACAATTTGTCGTAGCTTGATGCCCATGGCATCGTAAATATATTCAATGGAATTGCTGTTTCCAAAGCTGACCCTGGCAGGCAGGTTCAAATGGTTGCAGACTGTATTTCGCAAAACCCTCTATTTATTCGAAAGATTAATCTTTATGCCAATGTCCCCGAAAGGTTTAAGTTTCCACATGGCATGTTCCCTGAATGCATTCCTGGTCCCTGACGAGGCACCAAGGGTTATCCTGTTGTTGACCACGCCCTCGATCTCACCGCCCCAGGCCCTGCCCAAGGCCTGCTCTAAAAAGAAATTATCAGTGAAAAAGTAACTCCTGGCGGTCAACATTTTATAAGAGTGCCTGTAGCCGTATGGTGTTTTCCGCAACTCGATTCCCGGTTTGCCGTTGGAACCTTGAAAACCCCAATTGAAATGGGCGGGGGCTAAATCCATTGTAGCCGGATCCAGATGGAAATACATGCTGTTAAACCTTATTGGTTTAGCATCTTCTTGGCAATGTGCCAGTTGTATGTTGAATGCCCAAAAGGCCAGGACCAGGATCAAGGTTGGTTTCATTTCCATATTTTGGTAAAACTTATTTTTAATACTGGTGGCTGAAATATACCGCCACTGTTTTTTCCAGCTTGATCTCTTGCCTAGGCTTTGGGTGCTATATCCCCTCACTTGGCTCAGGCGAAAGGCGGTGTGGTTGGTTTTTTTGTTCTAACACAATAAATATATCTAAAAAAATCTTCGATCAATATGTATCATAAATAGTATTAGTAATATTGAAAATATTATTCCTAGAAAACATTAGATACACCATGCATCAATATGTCAGATTTTTGTGAACCTTTTCGACCTGACCACATCTCTTTAAAACTTATAATCTTTCTGCCTCGTAACTTGTAAATTATTGCATAGGTAAACCACTTTATAAAAGCTCCTATAAATTCAAAAAAGACTGATCCTATTATGCTATCTATCATTTTATTTAATTGCCATTAGTTATTACCTGCACTTCCCACGGCTGCCCATGTCCAATCATTACCGCTCCATTTTCGCGGATTCCATTCTCCTGATGCGACCACGCCTCCTGCGTAGCATCCAATTAATGCCCCTACAAATGCTCCAACAAAAGAAAATCCACCATCAGGATCAGTACTGTTAACAGGGTTGTTGCCCATGCCCAGGTAAGGGCTGGGGAACTGGCTATAGGGATCGGTTTGCAGCCACCTGCCCAAAGTGGCATCGTACATCCTCAGATCAAACGCCGTCCACCCTGTTTCCTCGTCCTGTTCTGCAAACTGGCCCTGGTAGCCGTAACGGTAAGGCTCTATTTTAAGAGCTTGCCATGAAGAATATATATTCATACTCGCAATAGTTATTTATTTCCTCAT
>CBDVAV010000529.1:0-3957 GCA_965372055.1 uncultured bacterium
CATGGTTTTATGCATATCATATACATACTTCATAGTTGGTATTTATTAATTTGATAAACTTTATTCATAATTTATAATCTTAAAATTTAATGCCAATCATAAGCACATCGTCAATCTGTTTTTGGTCACCTTTCCAATCTTCCCATACTTTATCAAAAATGTTATAAACCTCGTTGATTGGTTTTTTATGATGCTCAACAATCAATTCCCTGGTTCTCCTCGGGCCAAATTTTTTAACATCCGGGCCGCCGAACTGATCAGGGAAACCATCTGATGAAAAGTAAACAGAATCACCTGGTTTTATTTTTATTTTAGAGGTTGTAAAACTGGTTTGGTTCTTATATATCCCTCCACCAATGGCAAACTTGTTACCCTTGACTTCCTCTAGTTCACCGCTTTTCATGAAATATAATGGCCGATGGGCACCGGCATATTCCACTTCGTTTTTCTCAATATTTATTTTACAAAGTGCAATGTCCATCCCATCCTTTGTTGCCGAGTCTTCCTCATCCTGCCTCAAGGTTTTAGTAACGCCTTCATCCAATAGGTCAAGTATTAGTCCCGGATCTGAAACCTTACGGCTTTTTACAATGTCATTTAGCAAGAAGTAGCCAATTAGGGAAAGCATTGCCCCAGGTACTCCATGCCCGGTACAATCCACAGCGGCAATAAAAATATCATCACCTACATGGGTAAACCATGGAAAATCCCCACTGACAATATCCTTTGGCTTATAAAGAATAAAAGAATCGGAAAGTTTTTTATTGATTACCCTTGTATCGGGCAACATGGCATTTTGAATCCGTTTAGAATAATTAATACTATCGCTGATATTTTTATTTTTCGCCTGGATCTCAATCTCAATTAATTTTCTTTCAGTGATATCGTGGGATACTACCAGTACCGATTCCAGCTTCTCTTGTTCGTCGTATTCGGGGATTGCATTTACTTGCATAACTCTTTTACCCAGCTCTGAGGGGAAATCCATTTCAAAAGTCTTTTTCCCATTCAATTCCTTTACTTCGCCAATTAGATTTAACCATTCGTTGGCAATAGATTTATCCAACTCTATTTCTTGGACTTTTTTGTTCATGAATCGATCTGGTTTGATCCCAGAGTAAGATTGTATCACGGGGTTGATATAAGATATTCTCCCCGCCTCTTCTATCCTGGTGATCAGGTCTGGGGAATTTTCCGATAATGCCTGCATCTTGCTTCTCATCCGCTGTTCTTGTTCAGCTCGTCTTCTTTCAGTAATATCCCGGGTGTTCACCACTATTCCATTAATGGCGACATCGGAAAGCATATTTTTCCCGGTTGCTTCCAGCCATACTGTCTCTTGGTTCTTCTTTTTGTATTCATATTGGATTTTAACCTGGCTTTTGGGGTTAACCAGTAAACTAGAGAACATGTTTTCCACGGTTTTTACATGGCTGGGGTGGACTTTATCCATATCACTTTTCCCGACCATTTCTTTTTGGGGATATCCAAGGATGTTTTTTACTGATGGGCTTATGTACCGGATTTTACCGTTTTCTTCATATATACTGATTACTTCGGACGCATTTTGCAGCAAGATCTGCATTCTGTTTTGTGCTTTGTTTACCTCCTCAATTTGCTCTTCCAATTGAATGTTCGATGTTTTTAGTTCTTCTTGGGTGGCCTCCATTTCAACAGCGTTTTGTCTTAGCACTTCTTGTTGCTCCTGAAGTTCGTTACTCATTTTTTGGGATTCTTCAAGGTGCATCTTCGTCCTTTCATTCACCTTGATATTAAAAATCGTTCTTGCTATGATCAAACTAAGTTCCTGGACAAAGTTTATCTGGCTTTCATTGAACTTCTCAAATCCGGCAAATTCCAGAACACCATAAACCTCATCATTGGTTATTAATGGATTTATTAATATACAACTGGGTTTTTGGTCACCTAACAGTCCGGAAGTAATAGAAACATAATCTTCAGGGATTTCTGTCCTCAATATCATATCCTTTTCAATAGCTGATTGGCCTATCAGACCTTCTGCGAATTTGAAACTGCTTTTCAGGTACTTCTTTTTATTATAAGCATAACAGGATTTCATTTCGAAAAACAGGTTTTCTTCATCCTCATCGTTCAGGACATGAAAAGCTCCCTGTATGGCATTTATTTTTTCTGTAAAATAAGGTAATATGCTATCTCCAAGTTCTTCCAATTCATCGTTGGTCCTTAGTATGTCCCCAATCTCAGCCATCCCAGTAACGATCCAGTTTCTTTCTTTGTCTTTCTTTTCTGCCTCAAGGATATTATTCCTCATTTGCATTAATGCTGTTCCCAGTTGATCTTCATCACTCATGGGCTTAAAATCAGTATCGAGATTGCCTTCTCCAATTTTTCGTGCAAATCCGGCTGTTCTTTTCAATGACTTGGTGAAATTTCCTAAGGCTGATGCCATTTCTCCTATCTCATCATTTGAATGTCCATTGATATTATCTGGTAATATACCTTTGCCAAGTAACTGCACTTTATCTTTTAAGGATATCAATGGCTTCGTTAAAAATTGAGAGAATCCAAATGCCGTAAGAAATGATATGATAATTATTATTCCACCAATTGTCATATAGTTTCCGGCTTGACCATAAACATTTGCATACATCTCATCAGTATCTATTTTAGTAACAAGCCCCCAGTTCAGCAAAGGGATATACTTATAAGCCGCAAGGGTATTTTTGTTTCGATAGTCTAAAGCATAGGATATGCCATCTTTACCCCTGGCAGCATTCTGAATAGGCATGGCATGGCCTTCACCAAAAAAGTAACTATCATTCATCGCCGCTGTAGGGTTATGCCTTAGCGGATTTAAAATTGTTACCTTATTGTTTTCTGCCATTCCAAGTATTGATTCCCCCGAATAGCCTAATCCTGCAGTGTCCTGTACAAGTTTGTAAACTGGGTTCATATCAATTTCCAGTAAAACAATTCCTTTTAATGATGATTTATCATCTAACAAGGGTGCCCCAATGTACATAAGGTATTTATTGCCAATATGATGCACCCTCCCATAATATGTTCCTTTTTTTGATTGTTCATAAAGGTATTCATCAAAATTGCTTACTTGATTCGATCCGGCTAAAGTTGACTTATTTTGCCCAGTAGAATATATTATTTCACCAGAAGCATTTGCCAAAATGATATCTTCCAACTGGAAACTTTTCTTGATAATATGTAGGTCGTTTTCATCATCACTTATGTAATCACTCTCATCTGATGGTGTTCCCGATTTTGACATAAGGATGTTAACAGATTGCTTCTGACTGATCAGGTCCAATACCGAGCTTTTGTTCTTGAAAAACATTTCGAGCTTTTCAGCTTTTAAATCAACCAGGGCCACGAGGCTTTCAATATATTGGTGTTCAACGGTTTGCTTTCTTTGATCTATGGAGATTATGCTAATGCCAGTTACCGATATTAATACCACGAATAGCATCAATATAGAAATCTTGTAACTGATATTTAAATCCTTTAATCTCATGGTTATTATTTAACTTCTGTTTTCTTCAAGCTCTTTTTCTTTTCCATTTTGACTTTCAGATTGATTTGAAAGCATAGCACATGTTTGTTCTATTATAGATTTATCTTTCTTGCTAAACTCTTTAAATGAGGCAATTTCAATAACACCTGATAAGGTATCATTTTTTAATATTGGCGCAATTATCAGATTTTTTGGTGTTGAGCTACCAAGGCCTGAAAGTACTTGTAAATATCCGTCAGGTACAGCGTTAAGACTTGCTAATTTAGGATCTTTTGCAACCTGGCCTACCAAACCTTCACCATATTCGAATTTCACAATCTTGCTTTCTGGTAAATTATAAGCATATGATGAATACAACTCCACGTATCTTTTGTTTTTGCTATTCTTTGAGAGATATATTGCCCCCTGGCACGCTTCCAATAAATTACAGAGCTCTGAAAGTGACTTTG
>CBDVAV010000530.1:0-3943 GCA_965372055.1 uncultured bacterium
GTTTTAAAAATGGCCAAGGATAACTTTTCAAAACAATCTGCCATTTACGCCCGTTTCCGGCCTAATTATCCGGAGGCACTATATCAACTTATACTTAATAAGGTAAATAACCGTGACCTGGCGTGGGATTGTGCCACCGGCAATGGACAGGCTGCCATTTACCTGGCAGGACATTTTAAGCATGTATATGCTACTGATCTAAGTGAAAGCCAGATCTCAAATGCCAAACCAGCCAATAATATCACATACTTTGTCAATACGGTAGAAAACACGGCTTTTGATGAAAATACATTCGATTTGGTAACAGTTGCCCAGGCCTTGCATTGGTTTGATTTTGATAAATATTTTAAGGAAGTAATAAAAGTAGCAAAACCAGGAGCTGTATTTGCAGCCTGGGGATATGGATTATTCAGATCTGATAAGACAATTGATAAAGCTGTGGATCACTTTTATAACGATGTAGTTGGTGATTTCTGGGATCCAGAAAGGGATTATATCGATAAAATGTACAGTAATATCGATTTCCCTTTTCCTTTGATAGAATGTCCAACACTGGAAACCAAATTACACTGGAGTATTGACCATCTTCAAGGATACTTGAATTCCTGGTCAAGTGTCCAAAATTTTATTACTGAAAATGAACATAACCCGGTAGACCAATTAATAGACCAACTGAAACCTTATTGGGGTAAAGGTCTGAGGGTAATAAAACATCCACTGTTTTTGAAAATGGGAATAATGGAATAACCTGTTTTTTCCTAAAGCAATATATTAATAAGGATCAAAATAATATGCGCAGCGGTACTCACTATAAATATATTGATTATGGTCTTGATTGGAAATACCGACAGGATCGCAACTAACAGAAAAAATGTCATCGACCCACAAATAATGATATGGGCAAGGCTTTGTGTCCCTGTTAATATTGCAAACAGGGTGGCTGGGACAATTAATGTGGTCTGAAAAATCATCACAAACCCGGTTACGCCAAATCTATTATCTTTTAAATTCTCAATTAGATGGTTATACCAATAGGTTAAGGGTTCCATAGTTGTAATTTTTGTTTGATCAAATTTTAGGACATTGAAAAAATTATTACCCTAATTTTAATCATTGTAAAACCTGATATTTATCATATTAATTTTTAAACTGCCGAACCGTACTTATAATAATCAAAACCATTAATGGAAATTGCATTTATTGTAAATAGTAAAACACGGATAAGGTTCAATAAAGATCTTAAGCATTTCAAAGAGAAGGTTTCAGGAGATACCCAGGTTCATTTGACAGAGCATGCTGGTCATGCTACTGAATTAGCTGAAACTCTTTGTTCAAATCACGTGGACTTCATTATTGCTGTTGGAGGTGATGGCACCCTTAATGAAGTAGTTAATGGAGTAATGCAGGCCAGAGAAGAAAATCCTCAATCAAATCCATCAATTGGGATACTTCCTTATGGGTCGGGAAATGATTTCGTAAAAACCATTAATGCAACCAATGACATTAAGAAATTGGCTTCACTAATCAATCAAGGATCAACAACTCCCATTGATCTAGGCAAAATTTCTTTTGTGAAGGACGGGATATCAAATACCGGGTATTTTATCAACATTGCCGATCTTGGCATTGGCCCAGAAGTGGTTCTAAAAACCAATAACAGTAAAATGTTGTTTGGCCCCACGGTTACCTACTTCTCTGCTATAACCATGACATTTTTATCCTACAAAAAAAACAGTATAAAATGTGTGGCCAATGGTTTTGAATGGAAAGGTAAGCTGATGGCCTTAATTGTGGCCAATGGCAAATACTTTGGCAGTGGCCTGTGTATTGCGCCAGATGCAAAAATTGACGATGGCTTGTTTCAGGTAGTAATTATTGGTGACATTAGTTTTAGGGAATATCTGACAAACATGGGCAAGATAAGAAAAGGGATAAGATTAGATCATCCAGAGATTCATTATCACAAGTGCAAATCGATTGATATTACTTCAACTAGTGGAATAACAAACTGGGAAGCAGATGGTGAGTTCGGCAGTGCAATACCTGTAAACTTTCAGTGCGTGAACAAAGCAATTAATTTCGTAATGGAATAGATGCCCGGAAAACCACCTATCTTCTGGGAATCAAATCACCGGGAAATACCACAGTGCTTTCATTCCCACCTTTGCCCACTGCCGCCACCCCAAACAAGTAGTTATCAATTACTATTCCTTCCAGGGTGTATTCGGTTATATCACCCACGAAACGAGAATATTGCCACTGGGGAGCAGTGGTCTCACGCCAATAGATTTTATAGCCCTCCAGGTTTCCATCATCAGTTTTTTCCCACGAGAGCTTCGTGGAAGGTTGAACAGCCCCGCCGATCTTTAGGTTTTTTGGTGGTGGAGGAGCCCAGGCAAGTCCAGCCAGAGCAATGGCATTCACTGCAGTTAGTTTGGCAGCATAGTCGAAATTTACTCCTTCTAAAACATCTCCATATTTGATCCCGTTCTCCTCTCTTAAATCCTGATGTTGCCGATTATAATTTTCATGGGCTTCCATAATCCGTATTCCCGCGAATCCTTGATCGTTAAAAGGGCGGTGATGCCCTCCCCTGCCAAACCTGTCCAGGCGATAGATCATGATTGGGTTCATTTCAGGCATATAATTTTGGGTCATATTGTGTACATATCGTGCCAATTGTCGGGATACTCCATCTACTTCTCCTCCATAAAACCGCCGTCTGTTTCTCTGTTGTTCAGTTTCAGTAACAGGGGTCGGTTCAGAAAATATCCTGAAAGACCGGTTGTCAATCACACCATCAACACCTTCAATATTGCCTATCATGTCATTGTTGAGAATTCCGATGATGTCCCATCCCTGCTCTTTAGCTTTAGTGGCCATATCCCGGCCACCAAATAAACCTTGTTCTTCGCCGGAAAGACCTGCATATACAATACTGCTGGGAAACTGATACTTACTCAGTACCCTGGCTGCTTCAATTGCTCCAGCCATACCCGAGGCATTGTCATTTGCCCCAGGGGAATCAGATGTTGCATCGGTCCCACTTGATACACGGGAATCGATATCACCTGACATTATTATGTAACGGTTCGGGAATTCACTGCCTCTTTGGATAGCAATTACATTGACAACCCATGTGTCCTGGGGAATTCTCCGGTTCTCTTCCGCTAATACCAAATTCCTTTGAAAATATACTTCCAGGCAACTTCCACATTCTGTTGATATCTTATCAAATTCAGATTTGATCCACCTCCGAGCCGCACCTATTCCACGGGTATCAGAAATGGTATCTGATAAAGTATTTCTAGTTCCAAATCCAACTAGTTTAGTAATATCAGTCTCCAATCTACCCGGTGATACGGCGCTAATTATATCATAATGCCGTGTGTCCAGTCCAGGAATAGTACCCTGGGACAATACAGTGATTGAACAAAATAAAAGAACAATGTAAAATAGGTGCTTGATCATGGTTAGGTTATTAATTTTACTTGGCAATTAAAATAACAAATAAATTTAACCGGAATTTGAAAATTTTTCTATAAGGTTAATATTCTATGCAGATGGCATTAAAAATAAGATTCTTAATATACATTACCTGAATCTGAAAATTTATTCGGGTAAATTAATACTATGGAATTGTTAAAGAAAGTAAAAAATGAGCTGGCCGAATTCATTGAACCTGAAAAGGCGGAATTTTTACCTAAATTTTTTAAAGCTTACCCAGGGGGATATGGAGAAGGAGATAAATTTATAGGAGTCCGGGTGCCATATCAACGAAAAGTGGCCAAGAGGTACTTTAGGGATTTTGAACTGAGTTCACTTGGTTTATTACTACAATCTGATGTGCACGAATATCGGCTCACGGGGCTTTTCATGTTGGGCTATAGGTTTGAAAAAACAAAAACTGAGGCTGAAAGGAAGGAGATTATTGGTCTTTACC
>CBDVAV010000531.1:0-3941 GCA_965372055.1 uncultured bacterium
GAGAAAACTGAATATAGAATCAATAAATGCTTCGGAATCAGAGGTGAACGGGGTTTACCGATATACTATTGTAATAACTTCTAACAGGGAGAAAGTAGAGAATGTTGTAAAGCAGATCGAGAAACTGGTTGAGGTGTTAGGGGCTTTTATGTACGATGAAGAGAAGATAATCCATAGGGAAATTGCTTTGTATAAGGTACCTACCGAGTCATTTCACAATGGTAACAAAGTTGAGTCTATGCTAAGGTCACACAATGCACGGATAATAAGAATTGAAAAGGACTATACCGTTATTGAGAAAACAGGGCACAAGAATGAAACCCAGGATCTTTTGGACGAACTCAGACCTTACGGGGTTTTGGAGTTTGTACGGTCGGGCAGAGTGGCGATTGTTAAACCAATGGAAAACCTTACACAATATTTAAAGAAATTGGATAATCAAATTATTGTAAATTAAATCATCGAAAAAATGGCAAAATTAAATTTTGGAGGCATAGAGGAAACAGTGCTTACCAGGGAAGAATTCCCACTGAAGAAAGCATTGGACCAATTGCATAATGAAACAATTGCAGTCATAGGTTACGGGGTTCAGGGACCTGGTCAGTCATTAAATCTCAAGGATAATGGATTTAATGTTATCGTGGGACAGCGGAAGAATTCAAAGTCTTGGGAAAGGGCTGTGGAAGATGGATGGATCGAGGGTAAAGATCTTTTTGAAATTTCCGAAGCATGCCACAGAGGGACCATCATTCAATACCTTTTATCTGATGCAGGACAAATTGACCAATGGCAAGAGGTGAAAAAATACCTGACCCCCGGGAAGGCTTTGTGTTTTTCCCATGGATTTGGTATAACCTATAATGATCAAACTGGAATTGTTCCACCAGATGACGTGGACGTGATTCTAGTAGCTCCGAAAGGTTCGGGAACCAGTTTAAGAAGGATGTTCTTGCAAGGAAAGGGCTTAAATGCAAGCTATGCCATACATCAGGATGCAACAGGCAAAGCTACAGAAAGAGTTGCTGCCTTGGGAATTGGTATCGGTTCCGGATATCTTTTTGAAACAAACTTCAAGAAAGAAGTGTACAGCGATCTCACTGGTGAACGTGGTACACTAATGGGAGCTATCGCAGGGATTATGGAAGCGCAGTACAATTTGTTAAGGAGAAAAGGGCATTCACCCAGTGAAGCTTTTAACGAAACAGTTGAAGAGTTGACCGAAAGCCTGATAAAATTGGTAGCTGAAAATGGCATGGACTGGATGTATGCCAATTGCTCAACTACTGCCCAAAGAGGTGCATTGGATTGGAGACATAAATTTAGGGAAGCTGTGGAACCCGTCTTTGAGGAGTTATATGAAAGAGTTGCTTCAGGAAAAGAAGCAGAGATTGTGATCAATGCCAACAGACAGCCTGACTATCGTGAAAAATTGGATAAGGAACTGAAAGAGTTAAGGGAATCTGAAATGTGGCAAACTGGTGCCCAGGTTAGAAAACTCAGGCCCAAAAACACTCCGGTAAGCCAGGAGATAGTATAGCAACACTGTGGAATAACCCTCTGATAAAAATGAATTTACCCTTCAGAGGGATTATACCCTTTGATCAAATTTTCGCCTAATAATCAATTTAACCTATTATAACATCGATAATTGTAACAGACATTCCATTTCATTATATTTATTGGATTATCCTGACAATTTAGCAAAAGTAAGCACTTGGCTACCTATCTAACTACATATAACTAGCGACAATTATTATTCAATAAAGGAATAACTTCATTAATGAGGTTAAAAATTAAGGATAATAGAAACCTAATATATGCATTTGCAATAAGCATTATTGTATTTGTTATAGACTTGATCATTCCCTTAGGAATTGCTTTCGGGGTCTTGTACGTGACATCTATAATAGTGGTAGTGGGTGAGAGAAAGCAATCCATTCTTACCATTGCTATCATATCGACAGTATTTACATTAATAGACCCTGTTTTAACTTACACATCAGAAACCACATGGATGATGTTTGTAAATAGGTTTATTTCTGTATTTGCTATTTGGGTCACTGCAATTATTGCAATACGTTATAAGATTCTGGCCAATATTAACGAAAGCCAAAAGCTGGTAACGGATTACGAATATGCCTTGGATAAATCTGCCATTGTTGCCATTACCGATCAAAAAGGCATAATAAAATATGTTAATGATCAATTTTGTACCATTTCAAAATATTCTGAGGAGGAAATAGTTGGCAAGGATCATCGCATAGTGAATTCTGGCTATCATCCAAAAGAATTCATCAAAGACTTATGGGCAACCATTGAGAGCGGCAGGGTTTGGAAAGGGGAAATCAGAAATAAGGCGAAAGATGGGGCAATTTATTGGGTCAATACCACGATTATCCCCTTTTTGGATTATTATGGAAAACCTTACCAGTACGTTGCAATAAGATTTGATATTACACAAAAAAAAGAACAGGAACTCAATCTTAAGATCTCTAAAGCTGAACTGGAAGATACCAATAGAAACCTGGAACAATTTGCCTATACCGTTTCCCATGATCTTAAGTCGCCTTTGAATAATATAGAAGCACTGGTAAATCTGACCGAAAAGGATTTGGGTCTTGAAAGCAAAGAAGTTAAATCAGAATCATTTGGGCTATTAAAAAAGGTGGTTGGTGATATGAAAGATATGATTAGTGGCATATTAACGTATTCAAGATCAACAATGGGTACTACCAAAAAGGAAATGGTCAATTTAAATAAGGAGATTAAAGAGATCATTGATCTTAATAAAAGAGACAATGTGTCAATCACAATAGGGGAGGAGTTGCCTACTGTGCATTTTAACAAGACCGCACTTCTTCAAGTTTTCAACAATTTGATCTCCAATGCCATAAAATACAATGATAAAGAGGTTTGTGAAATAGTAATAGGATTTCAGGATGATTTCGATAAATATATAATATCCATCGCCGATAATGGCCCTGGGATCCCAGAGGAATTTCAGGAAACCATATTTGATTTATTCGCAACCGTTGATTCTAAAAGGGGTGTAGAAAGCACTGGAATAGGATTGGCAATTGTAAAAAAACATATTGAATATGCAGAGGGGGAGATTTGGCTAAAATCCGATGGGAAAGAGGGTGTAGGATTTTACTTTACTATTCGAAAAGAATCGCCGCCTTCTATTTGATTAGAGGGGACATCAGTTTACTAAACTTTTAAAGTTTGGTAAACTTGTTTGCATAAGTCCTAGCTTTACCAAACCAATATGGTTTAGCAAAGCAGGTAATCCAGATGCATCCGATAGCTTAGAGCTATCGGATGCATCTGGAGCAGGTTACCATAAAAATATTTTATAATTTGTTTTCTTGCCTGTTGTCAAACAGGGTGTGAATACGTATGAATTTGCCATCTACTTCATAAATAACAGAATTGTGACGTGTAATTACTGCCTTTCTGAGATTTGGATTAGATAATGACCTGGGATATATTCTAGGATAGTACTTTATGAGAATCTCAAATTTTCTGAGCTTATCTAAAAAATAATTCACTTCTTTTATTGAGAAGTGTTCAGTTAAGTAATTTTTGATTTCTTGTATTTTTCTAGATGATTCGGTGGACCAAATGACAGTTAGGTCTTCATCCATGTTTTTCCCAGAATTCTTTACTGCTTAAAGTATTGTCTTTTTTATGGTCGCTGATTCCACGTTGGACAGAATCTTTTTGCTTTTGAGAAAGTTGTTCATACCAGTCATGATCACTAGAGTTATCCTTTATCAATTTAAGCGTTTCCAGTAATTCCTCATCCTTAACCTGGCGGATCCATTCGATGATTTCATTTCTAACAGCAACTTTCATATTTAGGCTTTTTTAAAGTTACAAAATATTTTATTGGGGTGGTGATGGGTGAACACCTGAACCCACCTATTACATATGGGATG
>CBDVAV010000532.1:0-3936 GCA_965372055.1 uncultured bacterium
GGGCAAGGATACTAGTCTGCAAGTTCTAAATTCAGTTTCAGGTTATGTAACGATGGACAATCATCACAGGATGATGGATCTGGATCCTGCACCACTTAAACTGACCCTCCATCAACAGCCAGAATTGTTATCGACCCTTTGTTATATTCTACTGTAACAGAGTAATCGCCAAACTCAATTGGATAAGTACGGGACTTCATGGTCAGTGTATCATAAAACAGAACATTCCCACTTCCCTGGTTTGTGTCGCACAAACCAGAATTACCATGACTTTTACGTTTCGGTTTGTGCAGACACAAATCGAGGATACGGTAGAGGGTAGTTACCGGGTCCAGGGTTGCCCATTTAATGTCAGTGTATTTCCCGAAACAGTATAATTTACTGTACTTGATTCCGGGGTTGTGACGGCAAACTCCATGTCAGTTCCCTTACAGATGGTATATGACCCATTGGTAATGGTTATCGTAGGCCCAGAAGTAGACCAGGTGATTGGAATTTTAGTAGAGTTACAAATACCAAACTCATCAACTTGTACTATCTCCCCAGTTCCATCTGAATTGAAGGTGATAGTAGAGCCATTGGAGATACTCCAGGTGCCTAACAAGGCATCATCCCCTCCCCCTGCGCTGGTGGTATTTACCTGATCAAAATCATTTTTACCTATAGTAGTTCCATCTGCCAGTTGGCCTCGAGTATTCGCACCCGACCCTTTTAGGGATCCATCTTCAAGGAGAATTATTGAATGACCTGTATTGACCGCTACTTTCTCAACATTTTGATACACTTGGGTAAATGATGATTTATCTCTATCTATTCCATCTCCATGCTGAGAAGTACCATCATTACCTGTAACCAGCAGGTTATTATCCTGATCTATAATAAAATATTCATTGTCATAGTTAACCGTTGCTTTTAGGTTACTTAGTCCCGGATAAACATCATATTCCAGATAATCTGCAAGATTAAGACTAAATGGATCAAAGGGTATACTGAACCAACGTTCATTACTTTCCCTTGCTGAGATTAATAACTCCCCGTTTGTGTTTAGGGCAAGTGTTTTTGAATTTCCAGCTCCACATCTCTGTCCAATATCCATCTCTACTATGTCAGTGGCTACTTGGTACAAGGGCCCATCGGTAAAGCTATAGTAAGCATCAAGTTCTGCTTTTGATGCTGCACCCCTATCTATAAAACCTCCAAGTGTTTCCCAAAGTGTGCCATCTGTTTTAAGCACTACCAAATGGCTAGATGATTCGTAACGTGTTATTCTAGCTGCCTGAACATTGTTAAAGGCTGGTTGATACGCATCCACTTGATTTGCTGCAATCCCAAGGGCATCCATAATATTTAGTGGCAACCATAAAATATTATCTGCGGTTATGTAAGCTATATCTGGCAATGAACTCTGTACTGATCCAAATCCTATTGCAACGTCTATTACATTTGTCGCGATCTCATCAAATCCATTATCGACAACTGAAGTTGTTACCAATTTGCCATCATTGGTGATAATTGCTACAAGATGACTACATCCAGTACCAATGGCTTTTGCATTCTCGTATATTTTAACAAATGAATTGGTATTGGTTACAAAACCTATTGCCCAAACACTTCCATCCGATAATAGGGTAATAGTACTCGAATTATTAACAGCAATGTCAATAATAGAGACAGTCTCCCCTCCAAAGCCAAGATCGGAAAAACTTGGATCTGTTGGATTTTGATTACCAGGAGGTGGGTTGTTGTTGCCCGGGACTGGAACCTCATCATCCCCTCCACAGGAAGTCAGCAGTAATAGCACCGATAAGGAGATTATCTTAGAAGAACAGGAAGACAGTAAAACTTGGATTAAGTTTATTAACAGGTTATGTTTTTTCATAATGGTTACAAATAGTCTTCAACAATAATAGTAAGCTATAGGCCTATGAAATACCTACTCGGAGGTATATTTTGCTTATTGCTCAATTGTTATTTGTACTTTGTAATTATTAACTCACTTAGTCCAGGTTGCACCTAAATATTTAAGAGAACCTCCCTCAAGATGGTATTCCTTTAAACCATCACTTTCAGGCACTGATTGAGATTCCCCGCAAACAGAGGCAGATGTATAAATAAGTTCAATTGAAGTGGCTGTTGAAGTCCAATTAAAGTTATTCTCAGTGCCTTCCACACAGCTTCCTGAGTTGTTGGCGTCTTTATACTTCAAAGTCCCTTTCCCACCGCCTCCAAAGTGGATTGAAATATTTCCGCTTGTTGTGGTCCAGGTTCCCAGAAGGGAATTGTTTCCTGCGCTTCCATTTGAATTACTGTTTTCCGATGTGGAAGTTGAACTAGAGGTGGGGGGAAGTCCCATTGATCTTTCCATATTATTCAAAAAGTCAGGATCATTTGGGGACATTGATTGATAACTATCCATAAATGCATCCAAGTTTGATGTAGTTCCATTCTGAATATCACTATTTAGGGCCACACCAAAATTCAAAGAATTCATTTGATCCATTCCAACTGATGAACCTAAAATGGATCCACCGGCAATAGTGGCACTCTGTAAAAGAAGTTTGTTGAAGGCTTGAGCTTTTTCAACTTTGGCTTCATATTCTTTTAGTATGGGTTCTAATAGCATCCCTGACAAACCGATTCGGATTTGATCAGTAGCCTCTTCATATTTAGCCCTAATTTCATTGTATTCGCGATCTACTCTAATGCCATTTTTATATTCCCAGTTCTCACTTTTGCCATTATTGTCTGTAAATGACCACATACCTTGCCTAATCCCATTGACCACAGTTCCTGAAACGACTCCTTTCTCTAACTTAACCGTCATATTTTCTTTTTCACTCTGGGGCTTATTGGATTCCTGGTTTTGGGCTAATCCTGGATTTTCAGAAACATATTTTTCTACGATTTCTTTATAACTAAAAAGGCCAAATGTATTTCTTTCAAGGGCGATAATAACTAACTCATTCGAATAGAAATTGTTTGTAAAAAATGCTTGGTGATTTTTCTTTGGCTTTTTTATTCCCAAAGACACTTCTTCTTCATGCAGTAGCTTATTAGTCACTTTGTCATAAATGCTAATTTTAAACAGATCGAGTCCCTGCTTCGAAAATGATACTTTGAAATTATTGGCATTACCAAGATTATTATACTTTTCAATAAGGCCCTTTATTGACTTAATTGTAGTGTTAGAAGTAGAAATTTCAGCGTAAAAGGCAGAAGGGTTAATGCTTGGATTGAAAATTTTATAGTTGCTTTCACCGGAGGAAGATGGAGCCAGGTAGAAATTGCCGAAATTATCAAAAAAGCTCTCAGCATAGTCCTCTACTTTTGTGTAATCTCCTAAAAGATAATAATAAGTTATTTGAGGATTGGATTGACCATGCTCTACGTATCCTGTAACTGCGACCTCCAGGAAGTATTTATTTCCCCTTAAAAGCGTATAGTAGTGGAGGTCTTTTGATATAATTACCGCACTCGTAATTGGTTCCTCGAAGTAAACTGTTTTAGGAATCATGCTAGGGTTTTTTTTATCAGATATCCACCAGCTCACCATATCCTTGTTTAGGGCGTCTTTATACATAATCATTTTGAATTGTAGATTCTCAATATCACCGGCTCCCCAGTATATTTTTTTTCTACCCCCGGCTGAACTGGATCCCCACTTTTTACTGGAAAAATTATACCAGTTTAGGACAGAATGAAACTGGATTTTTTGAATTTGGATAAGACTATTTCCATCTAATATCTGAACATTTCCTTTATAGACATCGTATTGAGCAAAGTGATTTCCATTTTTAGACAGGTTAGGAAGACTGGAGTTAATTGGAGTAAAACCTTTTTCTCCATTAAAGTCATAAACATATGACTTTGCACCACCAGGTTCTATTATCTAATGTCCATTTGGCATGGGATAAAATTCAGCTTGAGATAAATTGA
>CBDVAV010000533.1:0-3930 GCA_965372055.1 uncultured bacterium
TAACCTATTGTTATTGAACTTCTATTAAAAATGTTCTTGACCAATTTTAAAAAGTGAAGCTAAGTCCGCTTCGGAATAATTCGTGTTCAGTACTTAGCTTCATAGTTGTTATATTATTTATTTTGAAGTTATCGTCAATTTATCAATAGCTGTGCCAATCAAATTAAAGTACACTAAATCAACATGTTATGAGATTAAGTATTCTATAAGGTTAAATAAACTGTCACGAAACCGTACAGTTTTCTGAACGGATATGTACGCAATGCTTTGGATTTCCAAATTGATTATGGAATTTGGACATATTCAAAAATGATTATATGTTACCTGATCAATTAAAAATAAATATTGAGAAAGAACTGTCAATAACGGAAAACAAACAGATCAAAATATTAGGATTTACGGCTGCCTCAGGTGGATGTATCAACCATGGAGGAACAATAGGTACTTCCATTGGTGAATACTTTATTAAATGGAACAGTAAAACTAGATTCCCAGGGATGTTTGAAGCAGAAAAGAGAGGCCTGAAATTATTATACAATACAGATGCTATTCGTATCCCTGAAGTTAAGGTTGTCGGGGAGTCAGCGGATTTAATATATATTGTAATGGAAAATATTAAAGCCAATGCCAGAAAAGAGGATTACTGGACTATCTTGGGTGTAAGTTTAGCCAAATTACATTCACATAAAGCTGAAAAATACGGGCTTGATCACGATAATTTTATCGGATCACTTCCTCAAAGCAATAGAAATCACTCTAGTTGGGTAGAATTCTTTATTACGGAAAGGCTAACCAAACAAATTGAAATTGCCCTCAATAAAGGGGCTATCTCGTCATCAACGGTAAAGCAGTTTGAAAAGCTCTTTATTCAACTTGAGAATTTATTCCCTAAGGAATCCCCGGTATTGATCCATGGTGATCTTTGGAGTGGCAACCTGATCACTGATGATTTAGGGAAACCCTGCCTGATTGACCCGGCAGTTTATTACGGCCAACGGGAAATAGAGCTTTCCTTCACAAAATTGTTTGGAGGATTTGACAGTGAATTCTATCGGTCTTATAATGAGGTTATGCCACTTGAAAGTGGATTTGAAGAAAGGGTAGAGGTCTACAATTTATATCCTTTGATGGTACACGTGAACTTATTTGGAGGGCATTACTTACAGGAAGTGGAATTTATATTAGGAAGATTTTGAGAGTAATCCAGAGCAACGTCATGCCGGAAAAATATACCTTAATTTTCAAAAAAGGTATATTTTATCCGGTATCCGAAGGAGGTCGTAGATATTTTTATTCTTTTGGGCAATTGTAACTTGACACTAAACGTTTTTAAAGCTCATCCTATTGCGGCGGTTTTTGAAATAGGGCTTAAGAACGCCTATATCCAGGAGAAACAGTGCCAGAAGCAGGTCGAAAAAGACAAAGGTCTTGATAAAAATATCACTGGTAAAAAAATCAAAATATGGATTTAAGTCTATTTGCTTTTCCTGAACCCCAATTGGGTTAATGTTTAGGTTTTCAAAAAATGTGATGTTGGTAAGACTTGATGATAATATATAGACACCAATAACAACGCCAAACAGAATAGATATTAAAGTCAACAAGTTTCGCTTTTGGAAATAGGATGATGGCTGATATTTTACATTATATAGATTCGCCATTACCCGCGAAGTAAAACCCTCAGAAGTTTTTTGTATTGGCAATTGCTTTAGATGTGTATCCACTTCAACCAAGGCATTGTACTGGGCTTTTAATTCAGGGTCAGCATTGATTTGTGCTTTTATTGATTTCATTACCTCTTCAGGCATATCCCTATCAATATATTTCTGCAAATCATTATCGGTTATCTTTCCCATAACACAAATATATAAGTTAGCAATTAAAGCTCAAATTAAAGAAGTAGCTTCAGATTTGAGCATTGTTCTCAATTCATCGGCCATCCTTTTTCTTGCCCTGAACAATTTTATCTTTACTGCATTGATTTTCATTCCCGTGATATTTCCAATCTCCACCAGCGAAAATTCCTTAAGGTAAAAAAGATTGATCACGGTTGCATCTGCTGGTAACATTTTATCCAAAGCACTATCTATAAATTTCTTTTTATCCGAATATTCCATGATGTCAATGTCTTTCTTTCCATACATTTCATTAATATTATCATCAATGTTTTCTAACCTTATCCGCTTCTTTCGCTTATAACTAATTGCTGTATTAAAGGCTATCCTGTAAAGCCAGGTTGAAAATTTGGAATCCCTGTTAAAGTTCTTCAGCCCATGAAATGCCTTAATAAATGTATCCTGGGCTACTTCTTCTGCATCTTCATGGGAATTCATAATTTTAATCGCAATAGTATAAGCATAGTCTTTGTACTTATCTACCAAATTAGTGAAGACAGAATCATCACCATTTAATATCGTATCAATCAGGATTAAATCCTCCTCGTTTCCATTCACTTTTTTTAGACGTTATTGCCTCAAATCAAGTTACAGCTTATCCATTGAAAATAAAAAGACATGCATCGACACATTATTTCAATACAGATGTAACCTCTCTGCAAACCCTAACGTCATAGAAGCGAAAATCATTATTATAAACTAAATTTTACTAAAATGGCAGCAGGAATTCTTGGAATAATTTGGCTTATTATATTTAGTGTAGGTGCTTTGATTATGACTGTTTATCTAAGAAAATATGCTAACGAAGAAAGAATGTCTATGATTGAAAAAGGTATGTCCCCAGGTGACATTAAACGGACTTCCAATACAAGTTTACCCCTGAGGTTTTCATTGTTGATGATCGGTGTGGGTTTTGGATTACTGATCGGTTACTTTCTTGATAGGGCTTTTTATATGGATGAAGTAGCATATTTTGCCATGATCTTCATTTGCGGTGGTGCTGGACTTGGCGCGGCTTATATAATTGAAGAAAAGAAAGCCAAAGAGGGAGAGTAGGGCAGAAGGTCAATTGAAAGAATACAAAACAGGAAATAGGGATTGTTGTATATTGAATTATAATATTCAACAATCCTGAAATGGATTTTCCTTGTTGGACTTTCGAAAGATAACCAGAACAATTTGGCTTCAAATCCCCCCATACACCCACTGGATAATCGAATAGGCAGCCAACATCAATACCACTATCGAGATTAAGTTTAATATGAACCCGGCCCGGATCATGTCCCTCATCCTGATCATTCCACTGGAAAACACAATAGCATTAGGTGGAGTGGAAATGGGCATCATAAAAGCACAACTGGCAGCAAGGGTTACAGGAATTGCGAATATTAATCCATTGATCCCTAAGCCATTGGCGATACCGATAACTACAGGGATAAAAATTGTTGTCAAAGCTACATTGCTCATCAATTCCGTCATGAAAAGCATTACCGTGGTAAGCAACATTAGCATCACCCATAATGATATGTTTGGCATTCCTGCAATATTGCTTCCTATAAGTTGAATGATACCTGTCTCCTGTAATCCTTTTGCTAAAGTCAATCCCCCACCAAACAGGATCAAAATCCCCCAGGGTAAGCGTTTCATATCTTCCCAATTAAGGAGAAACTTAGCTTTCTTAAATTTAACTGGCATAAGAAACATCAAAATTCCCCCGGTCATCGCGATAATTGTATCGTTTAGTAAGTTTTCACCGATCAGTTGGTTGATAGGTTTTCTCAATATCCAACTTGCTGCAGTAAGTGTGAAAACAATGGTAACCAGTTTTTCTTCTTTTTAGAACTTGCCCAAAGCCTTAAGTTTATCTTCTACCAATTGTGATGAACCTGGAATTGTTAAGATTTTACTCCAGGAAGAAAACCTGAAAATAGATTTTGATAATAAAAAGAGGGCTTTAATTGTTGTTCCTGATGAAGTTTATCTTACTTCGTATAAAAGAAATAGTTTTACTTATAGAAATTATAAAAAACCATTC
>CBDVAV010000534.1:0-3925 GCA_965372055.1 uncultured bacterium
CTGAAGCTAAAAGCAGATGAAAAAGGCATTAAACTGATTTTCAATAAAAGTGAAGATTTACCAAAAACCTTGATAGGTGACCCTACACGTTTAATACAGGTTATTACGAATTTGGTTGGAAATGCCATAAAATTTACAAACAAAGGTTATGTATTATTGGATGTAACAACTAATAACAAGAATGAAAATGACATCCTTATAGAATTTGAAATAGAAGATTCAGGGATTGGCATTCCGAAAGAAAAACAAGAATTGATATTTGAAAGTTTTATGCAAGCCGATTCAAATACCACGAGGAAGTATGGAGGTTCAGGTCTTGGGCTAAGGATTACCAAACAACTAGTAGAATTACAAAATGGAAACATTGTTGTGGAAAGCGAGTTGGGAAAAGGTTCAACCTTTCGAATTTCATTGCCTTTTGAAATACCGATCTATAGTGATACAAACGAAAATCTGATAGAGCATCAAAACGAGTTATATTGTTTAGGGGGGATTAAAACCCTGATAGTGGAAGATATAGAAGTTAACAGGATTATTGCCGATAAATTTTTAACAAGCTGGGGTGCAATTACCGATTTTGCGGAGAATGGCAAAATAGCAGTTGAAAAAGTAGAGGAGCAAGATTATGATTTGATATTGATGGACTTGCAAATGCCAGTAATGGATGGCTATGAAGCCACTCGGAAAATTAAGGAATTGGATAAATACAAAGCAAATAAAATACCGATATTGGCACTAACCGCTTCTGCCATGACGGATATAAGGGATAAAGTTCAGGATTATGGAATGGATGATTTTATTTCAAAGCCTATTAATCCAAATGAATTAAATAATAAGGTTGCTAAACATGTTTCAAAAAAAAATAAATTGTTGAAAGAAGGCAATATCTTGAAAAACAACGATAATATAGATGACCAAATCGTTGATTTTAAATATTATACTGATCTGGCAAGAGGGAACAATGAATTTTTGAACAAACTGTATGAACAGACAATTATTATCCTGGAAGAATTTAAAGTCAACTATTCTCTATTTTTTGATGAGAATAATATTTTAAACCTAAGGTCTACCATTCATAAGGCAAAATCCTCGATAGTGAATGTCAACAATCTTATAGAAACTACTTCAGAAGGAAAAGAACTCTTATTACAAAACGAAAATAATAATACAATTAGAAAATCACACTTAAAAACTATACACAACCTTGTGGATGTGGCAATTGAAGCATTTAATAGGAAAGTATTAACATTGAAGCTCGGGTGTGCGAATTGAGAAAAGCCTAATTGTATTTCTCTATTTACTCCAACAATATATATCTAAAAGTTTGCCTTGGTCATTTCAACTCCATTAAGTACCATCTTCCACTTTCCATCTTCCCGATAGGGTGGTTTGTCAACTTTAAATTTCTTAGTTAAAAAAAGATAGCCAACCACGAATCCTTCATCTGTAAACTCCTTGATCGGGCCGTCAATGGTTTCAGAGTTATTGGGCCTGACTTTGGCATAAGAAACACTTCCATCCTTGGATATTTCAATAAATTCGTTTCCTCCTTTCCAAAGTCCGACATAATCTATTTTGTCTTCGCTTAAAGGCTCTCCGCAGCCACTAATGACAACAAGGCTGATAATAGCAAAAAATTGGGCATATTTCATCATTGGTTTTTGTTAAAGATAATGAATTCGATGTGAGGTTAAAAATTATTATCCCAAACCATTTTGCAGTAACTTTTTATATCTTTGTAAGATGGATACGATAAAAATTAAAGGGAAAATCCATAAGCTAGCGGATGCCATTGAAGACACAAAATTGCTGCAACAATTTTACGAAGCTTTACATGATCGTTCATCAGAACCAGAAATTGATATTTTGGATGAATTAACGCCAAATCAAAAGTCTAGAATAAAAAAATCTATTATCCAAGCAAAAAGAGACCAGACTATCCCCAACGAAAAAGTCAAAAAAGAAGTCAAAGAATGGCTAAAAAATTAGTCTGGACACCAAATGCTAGAGAAGATTTAAGATCAATAATTGTTTATTTGAAAGAAAATTGGGGATCGAAATCTGTTGATAATTTTATTCAAAAATTATTTTCAATAATTGATTTAATTGAAAAAGCACCTTTAATTGGAAAAACATCTAAATCCGATCATACCATATGGAAATTACTAGTCACAAAGCACAATTCTATATACTACAAAGTCTTTCCCAACAAGATTATACTATTGGATATCTTTGATACCAGGCAGAATCCATCTAAAGAACCTTATTGAATAGCAACAATATCAAACCCGTTCCATAATCTTCTTTTCTGCCAACAACTCAATAAAAATATTTGTAGAAAATTGGCTTACTAATTTTGGATCAGCCAATTCATCGATATCGAGGTTATTGATTAACTTAACATAAAATTGGTGTAAATCATCATTGATCTGCCCCTCATCAAATCCCATCAAACGGAATACTACATAAGCAATGTCCAGTAAATATTCACTGGAGGTTAAGCCTAAAGCATTTAGCCCTTTTACCAGCCTGTAATTCTTCAAATCCTCTTTAATTAACCGCATGATCAGGGAATTACTTTCATTGATTATTATAGTATCCATTTTCAAAATTTTATCATATTTGCATTGTGACCCGATTTAAAAAGTAGCTGTGTCCAGGTGACTAGATACAAATGTGTACATTTATTTGTAAATTATCAATATAATGGAAGATTATTTTTCAAGGAATATCAAATACATAAGAATATCGAACGGGTTGAGTTTTTCCCAAATGTCCAATATTTTGGACAAAGCAAAATCTAGTGTTGCTAATTACGAGGATGGCAGTACTGAGCCAGTTGTTTCGGTGCTTAGGAGATATGTTCAATATTTTGACATTTCTTATACTGACCTACTTGACTCCGATCTTGAAAGGAGAGGTGTTCAGGTGCTTCCTATTGACCATCCCATATCCAATGAACCAGTTGGCAGTTACAAAAAAATGTTGAACAAAAACCAAATGAAATTCCTTAAGCAAATAAGTGATTCCATTAATGATATTAAAGGTGGAATGGAAGAGATTGACAGACGTTTGAAAGATGTTGAAGGAAAAGTAAAATCCAAATAGGGCAATGGAACTCCTACCACCCTCACGAATGATTGAGATAGACAAAAGAGAAAGACAGGAATTTGCTAAAACCCCGCGATGGAGATCCCGAAATTCATGGTAGAAACCGAGGTGCCTTGTGGCCCTTTATTGTTATCAAACAGTTCTGAGAGACCGTAATAAAAAAACAGGTTAAATCCTCCGAAACCAACCCTTGCATGTGCTCCGTACCTGAACTTATTCAAGTTAAAATCCTGCTTATCTTGTAACTTGATAGTTGTGCCTTCTTCCTCATATTTTATTTTGGTGTGGGATGACATTAGTATCCCGATTTTACCGCCCACCGCTACTTTAAAACCTCGGCTATGGTCATTTTTTCTAGAATTGAATCGGAACTCCACTGGAATATCGAAATAATTTGCAGCTAATTTCGATTTTTTGATATCTGCATTCGGCAATATATCTGCCAGTTGGGCCACCTCGATTAAATTGTTCCCTGAATTTACCAGGGTGACATTTTTGTCGAAACTGTATTTATCAAGACCGAACCCAAGCCCGGGATTAAAAGAAAAGTGCGAATTTCCAATGCTCTTATCAAAATAGTAGTAGATATTAAAAGCGATTGATCCAAAAGCATCCAAATCCATTTCCGGCAGATTATCCTGGAAAAGGTTTATTCCAATATCGAACCTAAGTGTCCCGGGAAAATCTGGTCTGGCCTGCACGTGTTTCAACCCAAAATAATCCTTGGGGTTAAACGGCCTCTTCCTCGGGCCATTGTTCGCAAGGGTGAACAGGGAAATGCAAGAAAACAGTGACAATAACAAAAACTTTCTCA
>CBDVAV010000535.1:0-3924 GCA_965372055.1 uncultured bacterium
CAAGTCCCCGGAAGTGTGATCGGTAATTCCACTATTTGCCGCATTTTTCCAATGCAATGTAACATCAGCGGCTGATGCTGTTACTGCCCTGGACAAATCCCAATATTCAAGAGTGCTGGCATTGTTTAAAACCCCTGTAACAGTATTGTCCCCAAAGTCCGCCTTAAAATACTGAGCGGTAAATTCAGTGGTTACCCCACCCGTTAGGTTGGCAATTCCAAGTGGTGCCCAGGTACTGCCATCCCCAGTAGGATAAGTGAAATCCGTGTTGCCAATCTTTTTTATCGGTCCATCTATATAGCTGATGCTTGTGCCATCAGAGGAACTTCCCCCTGCCACAACCGTAAGCAGTTCAGTAGAAGTGGTATTGACAATGCCTGAAGTCAAGGTCAGGGTACCCCCCGAAGCTATATTTACATCAGTACTGTTCGTCTGGTCCAATGTCAAACTTCCGCTGGCTTTGTTCACTATAAGGTTATAAAATGTCTCCCCTGCTGTGTTGGTAATGGTCTGATCGGTTGTTCCATCAAAAGTAACCGTTTGTGTCCCTTCTGTAAAAGTGCCCCCACTGTTAGAATAATCTCCGGCTATGGTCAGGTCAGCAGTATTGGTTGAGACATTTAGATCAGCAGTTCCACTGATGGTGAGGTCGTTGTTAATATCAAGGGTTGCAGGGGCTGTTTTTGTTCCAGAACCAGACAAGGTAAGGTTGTAGTAAGTAGATGAAGCTGGGTTTTTAATGGTTTGGGCAGCTGTTGCGTTGTACTCTACAGTATTCCCCGTGGCAGAGGCATTCAAAGTGCCATTTGCCAATACTGCTGCTCCTCCCATTAATGTTGAGCTTGTTGCGTTGGTCCATACAGAGGTTGCCTGGTCCAGTATATCCTCTGTAACCGTGATACTGCCATTATTGGTCACCGTTATCCCGGCAGCAATATCCAGGTCTCCACTGGTGATACTGAGGACAGCTGTGGAAGCAATGGTTTTATTTCCACCGGAAATATCCACATCTACACCAGTGTTTAATATGATCCGTCCAACTCCATCAATTGAAGCATTGGCTCCATCAAATACTAAGGGGAAAGTACCTCCGATGTAGAATCCATTGATAGTTACGTCACCATCTACAGTTAGTTTTTTATTGGTAGTGGTAACAATACCACCGGCATCAATAATAAAATTATTGATGGTTTCCGATGCAGTTAGGGTAACTGTATGTCCATTTAAGATCCTTGCATTTTCAGTGGTTTCGGGCACTGTATTAGTCACCCAGGTGGAAGCCGTTCCCCAGTTTCCTGTTTGGGCACTGTTGATCACAATGTACTTGGTCACATCAATATCAAATGCGGCGGCGGCGGTACAGGCCGGGCTTGAACTGGTGGCAACTACGCTCAGGTTACCAACCCCTGCAGTTCCCCAATCCACAGTTATGCTATTGGTCGTGGTCCCCAGGTCCTGAGAGCCACCAGTAATTGTCCAGTCGTATGAATATCCGGAAGTGTTAGTGACAGAATATGGTTCATCAGCTGTGGATTCTGCTACATTGGTTTTGCCGGTAATGGAAGTTGGTGCAATGGTATGTACATTTACAGCAAGGTCAACAGGAGAGCCACTGGTACAGCCATTGGTTTCCACTACCCTCACATTTCCCACCTGCCCAGTGCCATCCCAGGTTACTGTAATGCTGGCAGTGGTGCCACCTGTCGCCTGCCCCCCCCCGGTGATTGTCCAGGTGTATGTATTGCCATTGTCAGTAACTGAATAAGCTGCTGTGGCATTGATGCATTCATCTGTTGAACCAGAGATTGCTGATGTTGTTGGGCCGGTGCAATTGGTATCATCAGCAAAAGCATATTGAGCCCCCATGGTGCTTAAACCAGTCCTTTTTGCTACAGGGTTTACCGCTGCCGCATGTGCCCCTTCTGCTGTCCAACTGCTGCCGGCATCTGCCCTGGTCAACAACCTGGTGGCTGCATCAATGGTAAATGCTGTAAATCCTAGGCCGCTTAAATTTAAATTAAAATCGTTAGGGCCTAAATTGAAACTATTGGCGGTACTCATGTCCCAATAACCATCTACAAAGGTATTGTACAAAGTTACTGCACCATCTACCAGGCTTAGACCGGAGTTTCCCGGATCAGAGTCTACAAATTGGAACAACACGGTCCCTCCAGTGGTTATCCCACTGAAATTAATAGTTGCTGTTCTGGTATTACTGGATGTGCCAACCGGAAAGTCAATATCGGTACTGGTGGTTGTGTTGGCTATCCACCTTTCAAACAGGCCAATTATCTGACCTGCGGTATAGCTATAAGTGCCCTCGTTTCCAGTGCCAGTCCCCAGTGTCAGGGTGTTTGACCCGGCATCAATGGTACCGGCCGTCATGGTCAAGGTATTGCTTGCAGTTACATCATTGGCGAGGGTCAGGGTGCCGGATGATTTATTGATGGTCAGGTCATAAAATGTTTCCCCAGATGAATTTGTAACAGTTTGGCCTCCTGTTCCATTAAAAGTAACTGTACTCAAATTTTCATTTAAAGTACCCGAATTAGTAAAGTCACTACCAATGTCAAGATTGTAATCGTTAGCAGCATCTGTATCCAATGTGCCACTGGTTATTGTAAGATCCCCTGAAATAATCAAATCAGCTTGTATTGTCTTGGCACCTGTCCCTTCAATAGTAAGGTTATAGTATTCTGAAGAAGTTGGGGTCTTGATATTTTGAGCTCCGCTTTTATTGTACACCACTGTATTTCCACTAGCAGTGGCAGTCAATGTGCCGCCGCCGTTCAGGAGGTTCGTTGCCACGGTCAATGATGAATTTGCAGCATTTACCCAGGTACCCGATGCACCAGTTAAACTGCCATTTATTGTAACGGTACCATTGTTGGTCACAGTAACACTATTTCCAATGGAGATATCATTTATTATTGTAAGGTTGGCTGTGGAATTGATGGATGCATCACCATTAATTGCGATGTTTTTTGTGGAAGAATGAATTCCCGTCCCATCAATAGTCTGCCCTGAACCTCCCGTAAACTCGATATTTCTGGCTCCTGTTTTCGTACCATTCAATACCAGGTTGCCATCCACTGTGATGCCACCCGTATTGTCATCATTTAAAACACCCCCATTATCAATTGTCAAGTCATTGATTGTTTCCGCCCCAGTCATGGTAACCGTATACCCACTGGCAATCACAGCATTATCGGTAGTTGCAGGCCAGTCGGTCCCTTGTGTTCCTGGGCTGGTATTGCCCCATGTGCCGCCGTCATCCCAATCTCCCGATCCCGTTGAGGTAAAAGTTGTTTGGGCGATTGAGTTAGAAACAGTTAATAGTAATAATAGAACTATTAATAATTTTAAGCCGCTACGGTTCATTTAGGTTAATCTCTTGTTGCAAGAAAATTCATTTTTACAACTTATCTGTACATTGGATTTACAAGTTCTTTTTAAGTAAATGCTTATGGACAGAAGATGTTCTAGCTAGTTTTATTAATATAATATTATAATCAAAATATTAGTAGTGAGCAATTTATACCAATAAATCAATATTTCAAAAATAGGTTAATATGTAATAAGCTCAAAAATTGCAGTTGCCTTTTATTAATCCCCAATGTTTATCAAGTGGTAACCTTACATGGGTAATATTTTATATATTTTGCAAAGATACGGGTCTTCGTATAACAAAAATCAGTGATTGATTTGATCAACCAAAAAAGGATTATTGATGATGCCTACGCTTACTGGGTTCTTGCCTAATTCTATAGGCGATGCCAACTCAAGGAAGACTGGGGGTGGGAGCCTGAATATGACCTGGGAAAAATGACTTTTGAGATGCTTAAAAATTTAAGCAATTATTAAAGACCTATCACTTGACTAAAAGCAACTTACTAAGCCTCCTAACCTGATTACTGATGTGAA
>CBDVAV010000536.1:0-3922 GCA_965372055.1 uncultured bacterium
GTCAATATCCGGCTTTCAGGATGGACAACTGACTCTGGTTGGAAAGGTACGGGTCAACTGGTTGATGGTACCTGGATCGATTGGGCAGCCAACAGAACCGGTGATTTGGCAAATCAGGATAAGAAAAAAGGAACAGGCGCACAAGTCAGTGATAATGCGATTGGAGAGGTTATTTTTCCATTTATGGCTCACGGCAACAAGGAAATTCCAAAACAGCAGACCATCCTGATCAAAAATGCCACTGTTTGGACCAATGAAACAGAAGGAATAATGGAAGGCACTGACGTTTTGCTAAAGGATGGCAAAATTGCCAAAATTGGCAAGAACCTCAGCGATTCAAAGGCAATTATAGTAGATGGAACAGGCAAGCACCTGACCAGCGGAATCATTGACGAACACACGCACATTGGCGGTGGTGGCAATGACAGGGCGGCCAATTCTTCCATGGTAAGAATCGGGGATCAGGTAAACTCTGAAGACATCAACCTCTATCGCTCATTGGCAGGGGGAGTTACAGCAGCCCAGGTACTTCATGGTTCTGCCAACCCGGTTGGCGGACAGTCTGCATTGATCAAACTGAGATGGGGTATGGCTCCAGAAGATTTGAAGATCAAGGGTGCTGATGGCTATATCAAATTTGCTTTGGGTGAAAACGTGAAGCGGTCCAGGAGCCAAAATTCGATCAGATTTCCACAAACCCGGATGGGGGTTGAACAAGTGTTTATGGATGGCTTTACCAATGCCGTTGAGTACGAAAAGGAATGGAAAGCCTACAATAGTCTTTCTAAGAATTCCAAAGCCACTGCAAAAAAGCCACGCCGTGACCTGGTTGACGAAACGATGCTGGAAATAATCAAAAAAGAACGATTCATTACCTGTCACTCTTACGTGCAATCTGAGATCAATATGCTGATCAAAGTTGCTGACAAGTTTAATTTCAATATCAACACCTTTACACATATCCTGGAAGGGTATAAAGTGGCGGACAAAATGAAAAGACATGGTGCGGGGGCCTCTACCTTTTCTGATTGGTGGAACTACAAGTGGGAGGTTCGTTATGCCATTCCCTATAATGCAACCATTATGCACAATGAAGGTGTGGTAACGGCCATAAATTCTGATGATGCCAACAGTGGCAGAAGGTTGAACCAGGAAGCAGCTAAATCTGTGAAGTACGGTGGTATGTCTGAAGAAGATGCCTGGAAGATGGTAACCCTGAACCCTGCCAAGCTGCTTCATTTGGAGGATCGCATGGGCAGTATCAAGGTTGGAAAAGACGCAGATGTTGTTCTATGGACCAATCATCCGCTATCTGTCTATGCCAATGTTGAAAAGACCATTGTAGATGGTACGGTTTTCTTCGATCTTGAACAAGACGCAATAGTTAGGGCCGAGGTGCAAACTGAACGTGCAAGGTTGATCCAGAAAATGAAAGGTGTCAAGAAAAGCGGCGAAAAAACACAAAAAGGAGGCTCAAGAACCCTACTGGAATTCCACTGTGAAGAAGAACACGCAGATTATACATTTGATTCATCTAACGAATAACAAGAGCAATCATGAAAAAAATCATATATAGTTTTATCGCAAGTTTTTTCGTAACAGCAGCAATGGCACAAGTCCCCGTGCCTGTAAAGGCACAGGACAAAGCCATTATGCTGACTGGGGGAGTGGCACATCTTGGCAATGGCCAGGTAATTCAAAATTCAGCGATTGGATTTGACAAAGGAAAATTAACCGTGGTCGGAGATGCCGACAATGTTGAAACAGCCGGTTATGAGATCATCCAGATTGATGGGAAACACGTGTATCCTGGATTTATTCTTCCCAATTCCCAAATAGGATTGCAGGAAGTAAGTTCAATTCGTGCGATGAGCGACATGTCTGAAAGAGGCGACATCAATCCCAATGTCCGATCGGTCATTTCCTATAACAGCGATTCGGAATTCATAGCCACATTTAGGTTCAACGGGATATTATTGGCGGAATCCACACCGGTCAGTGGACGCATTTCGGGCTCATCTTCCGTGATGGAAATGGAAGGCTGGAACTGGGAAGATGCAGTACATACCATGGACATGGGGATGCATGTGAACTGGCCTGCAAAAATGACCAGAACCTTCGATTTCGCAACTTTTACCCGTAAGGTGGAACCCAATAAGGATTATGACAAGCAAGTGGCAGCAATTGTAGATCACTTTAGGCATGCGGTGGCTTATGGAAATGCGACCACCAAAGTGGCCAATTTGAAACTTGGTGCCATGCAGGGCCTTTTTAATGGCTCCCAAACACTTTTTTTACACGCAAACGGGGCAAAAGAAATAGTGGAATCCGTAAAATTTGCCCAGGATAATGGTGTAAAAAAGATCGTTGTTATAGCAGGAAGCACTGCCTTGTTTGTGGCAGATTTTCTGAAAGACAATAATATTGGGGTAATCATCCCTCCAACGCACAGATTGCCAGACCGGGTAGATGAAGATGTGTATGGTCCATACAAATTACCCAACCAACTGTATGAAGCGGGATTGACCGTAGCTTTTTACCATAATGGGATGTTGGGCCATTCAAGGAACCTGCCCTTCTATGCCGGAACTGCTGCTTCCTATGGGCTGGACAAAGAAGAAGCCTTAAAAATGATCACCTCCAATCCGGCAAAGCTGTTGGGTATTGATGATCGCGTTGGCACTTTGGAAACGGGCAAAGATGCTACTTTGTTTGTCTCTGAAGGGGATGCGCTGGATTTTAGGACCAATAACCTTTCACACGCTTTTATCAGTGGCAAGCAAGTGACTCTGGACAATAAGCAGCAAGAGCTTTTTGAGCGGTACTCAAGAAAATACGGTCATTTAGACTGATCTTAAAAGCGAATTGATTGGGAAAGGGGGTAGCAAATGATTGCCCTTTTTTTTCTTGCATATTGTATAATACCTTGTAAGCATGCAGAGAAATAATGCAGTAAGCAATTAGCAGTTAACAATTAGGTTGAAAAGGCAAGTCATTGTTGGTCATTAGGTCATTAAAATTCATTGCCAATACCGTCAACTATATAAAATGGTAGGACGGCCTTACTTTATACACCATCCATTATATAAAATGGTAGGCCGTTTATACTTATTGCTCCGTTGAGTATATAGAATGATTAGGATGTCTATACTTTATGCTCAGTCAATTATATAAAAAGGTGGGTCGTTGGGTCTACAAAATAGGCAAGTCTACGGTGATCCCAAGTCACGCTCCCCGCTTTGGCCCAGCGGGATGACTTGAAACAGCGGTGGGGGAAAGTGCCAATTCAGCCTGATTCCTTTCTTTCAAAAGCCAATGCTTTTATATTTAAAGAACAAAATCTAAATCTAATATCATGTTACGAATATCTTTTCAATCCTTATTGGTGTTTGTTCTGATCCAAGGATGCCAAAAATCTGAGAAATCAATGTCCTCTGAAGATGATGCCACAGCATTCACAAACGTGAATGTCATCACCATGGAGAATAGTAATGTATTACAAAACCACACTGTTCTGGTCAGGGAAGGTAGGATAGAGAAAATCGGTACTGCAGAATCGATGGAGCTGCCTAAAAATGTTCAAATGATAAATGGCCAGGGCAAATATTTAATTCCTGGTCTTGCGGACATGCATGTTCATGTGCATGATGCCAATGACATGCTTCTATTAGTGGCCAATGGTGTTACCACGGTAAGGAATATGTCAGGGGAGCCAAAGCATCTTGAGTTGCGTGAAAAGGTAAGGAACAAGGAAATCATTGGCCCGACCATGTACTCAAGCGGACCAGTAATTGACGGTGTTGCCGATAGATGGGAGGGTAGTGCCAAACCACCCTTAATGTCAAATGACTGGGCTCAATATCAAGTGGTGACCAATGAACAGGAAGTAGAAAAGGTGATACTTGAGCAAAAGCAATTGGGG
>CBDVAV010000537.1:0-3896 GCA_965372055.1 uncultured bacterium
GAAGTAATGGGGAAATGGTTTTATCAGGTAAGAAATTTAATTAAATTGGTTGCATGATTTCAACTATTAAAAAACCACTTCAAATATTATTCCTCTTGGCCACCTTACTCGGCATCAATGGTTGTGCGCCTAAAGAATCTACCGTCCCGACTGACAAGCCCAACGTTCTATTTATTGCTGTTGATGATCTGAACGATTGGATAGAGCCTTTAGGTGGCCACCCTCAGGCGAAAACGCCAAACATGTCCCGTCTGGCAAGCCAGGGTATGAATTTTACAAAAAACTATTGTGTTTCCCCCGGCTGCGGGCCATCAAGGGCAGCCTTGCTAACTGGCAGGGCAAGTTATCGATCTGGGCTTTATTCCAATTATCAGTATTTCAGGGAAGTAATGCCTAATGATATTACACTGCCAAAATATTTTTCCAATAATGGCTATTGGTCAGCTGGTGCAGGCAAAATTTTTCATAACAATATGCCAGATCCTGATTCGTGGGATGATTATTTCCCTTCAAAAGAAAAGCACATGCCCAATCAGGT
Source organism: uncultured bacterium (assembly GCA_965372055.1). Taxonomy (GTDB): domain Bacteria; phylum Bacteroidota; class Bacteroidia; order Cytophagales; family Cyclobacteriaceae; genus CBDVAV01. The sequence goes on from CBDVAV010000537.1 coordinate 539, forward strand.
GATGCCTGCCCCACGGGAAGAAAGGCCTCTTTCAATGCCTAACTTCGATTATTTGTATAAGGATTTTGACTGGTTTGCTTTAACAGATGAACAGGGCAACTCATTACCAGATGAAAATACAGGTGATTACAGTTCTGTAGAATGGATATCAAACCAATTGAAAAAAGATCACGACAAGCCTTTCTTTCTGGCCTGTGGGATCTATCGGCCACATGTACCGTGGTATGTGCCAAAAAAGTATTTCGATATGTTTCCCCTAGATTCGATTATCTTACCCAAAACAAAAACTGATGATCTTGAAGATCTTGGCGAAAGGGCAATGGAACTGGTAGAGAGGGGTGGAAATTATCACAAGAAGATAATTGAATCTGATAACTGGAAAAATGCTGTTCAGGGTTATCTGGCTTCAACCACTTTTGCTGACGCGATGGTGGGAAAACTCCTCGATGCATTAGAAGAAAGCCAATACGCGGATAATACTATTGTTGTTTTGTGGTCGGACCATGGCTGGCAATTGGGTGAAAAGCAACACTGGAGGAAGTTTGCCATTTGGGATAACGTGGCAAGAACAGTATTGATGATCAAATCACCCAAAGGAATACCTGGCCTTCCTAATGGTGTTTCTCCCGGGCAAACCACTAACCGGGTCACTTCTTTATTAGATTTGTTCCCTACTTTAATTGAACTTTGCGGACTCCCTCCTAAGGATGGGTTGGATGGCCGCAGCCTTCTTCCATTACTATCTGACCCGGAAGTCAAGTGGGAATATCCTGCCATTACCACTTACGATTTCAATGAGTTTTCCATCAGAACAGAAAATTACAGATATATTAAATATATCGATGGGAGTGAGGAATTGTACGATCATCGAAATGATCCTGAGGAATGGACTAATCTTGCCCGTGATCCAGAGTTTTCCGAAACCGTGGATTTAATGTCCTCATATATACCGGAAAATCCTGCGCCCTTTGTGAAAACTTCATACAAAATCATGGACCATCACATTAGACCTTATGCCACGGTAGAGGAATATCTGGATAGAAAGAATACCAAAAGTTATCAACTTTGGCTAGAGAGGAACAAAGAGTGATTAATTATTATTTGAAACGTTACTGTTTTTTGGCTTCATAAGCTTGCTTGCCTCCTCGATTTCTTTTTTATGTAGTTTTTGAGTTTTCTTTTGATACCCGTTCACCGTCTTCCCGAACCCTAAACTGGAAGCCAAGGGTAGATCATCATCAGCGAAATCATTTAATCAATGTAATCTATAATGCAGACAGTTTGTGGCAGGCATGAGTCTTGCGTGGCAAATCTTAGGATATATTTAGTGTATAAATGGGTTGTGAATGGTTATATGACACTAAAAAGCTAAATATCAAATTCAAAAAGATTTTTAACAGGGATATTTAAGAAATTGCTGATAAAGATTCCCTTTTAGTTCTTCTTTTATATCTGGATTACAATACCAATCGAAAAGCTTTTGCGCCCACCTGGGGGATGATAGTATTTTGTCGGCTTTGCTCATTATTTATTATCAATAATTGTTTGAGGTAATAGGTCCCATAATTGCATGCGGGTATTTTTAGCTTCATGTATTGCCTTTTGCCCAAGGGAGGTTATTCTAAACAATCTTTTTCTTCTTCCTCCACGTTGTTTGGTAGCTCCACCCAATAGTGATTCAAGAAAACCTTTTTCTTCGAGACGGTAGAGTGTGGTATGGATGGCTCTCATGTTAACACTTCTTCCGGTGATTTTCTTGATCTCTTTGGTGATGGCCAGTCCATAGGATTCTTCATCCAATACCCCTACCGTCAGCAATACGATTTCTTCAAGTTCCCCAAGGTTTTTCCTTTTCATTTATATTTCTTGACAAATTGTAAGACAAATGTATAAGATGATTACGGTATTTCCATTAAAATGGTTATGATTATATGGTTTGGATGGTGCAAGTCATTAACTATAAGTAGTTTAAGAATAATAGTCAAATATTATAATTAGTCCTAATCTTATCAAAAGCTGATATATGTCATGGTTTCTTAATTAAATACTTCCTTGATTTGAAATCCTTCATAACACTAAAGTTATGCTTCTGAATGAGATAAAAGTCGCACTGCGCAACATACGATCCAGTTTATTGTACACCTCAATAAATATCACAGGGCTTGCCTTGGGAATTGCAGCCAGCATATTGATTACCTTATATGTAATTGATGAAATAAGTTTTGATGCTTTCCATAAACAGGCAGATAATATTTACAGGGTTGGCCTGAGGGCAAAAATATCGGGCCAGGAGGTTGCAGCCGCGGCCACTTGCCCGCCAATGGCCCAGACTGTACAGGATGAATTTCCCGAAGTGCAACAAGTTATAAGGTTGGCACAATGGCAGGAAACTGTAGTAAGTTACTCTGATAAAGCCTTTACCGAACGCAATGTTCTGCTTGCTGATTCAAATTTCTTTTCTTTTTTCTCTTTTAACCTCCTTGAGGGTGACCCTGCAACAGCTTTAGCAGATATGAATAAAGTTGTTTTGACCGAATCAATCGTGAAAAAATATTTCGGGGATCAAGGTTCTGCGGAATCTGTTTTAGGAAAAATCATGGAAATAGGCAATGGAAAATTACTATGTATGGTTACTGGGATTGTGGAAGATGCCCCTAAAAACTCACATATCCCATATGATATGATAGTTTCATTAAGTTCTTGGGAGGCAAGCAAAAAGCTGACATGGATTAATAACTTTCTTTATAATTACATAAAGCTGAATCCTGATGCCGATCCGGTTTTGGTGGAATTGAAATTTGCTGACTTGGTTGAAAAATATGTAGGCCCAGAAGCAGCCGAAGCACTTGGTATGGATCCAGCAGAATCTGGTGATGATGATTTCTATTATGGATATTTTTTGACCCCGATTAAGGATATTCATTTACACTCAAAATTAGTGGCAGAACTAAAACCCACGGGGGACATCAAGCAGATATATATTTTTTCAACTATTGCCATATTTATTTTGACCCTGGCTATCATTAATTTTATAAACCTATCAACAGCCCGCGGAGGGAGAAGGGCCAAAGAGGTCGGGGTTAGAAAAACAGCTGGGGCCCTAAGAGGCCAACTCATCATGCAGTTCCTAATTGAATCAATTACCCAAGCATTTTTCGCCATGCTTCTCGCGGGGCTTCTTATTCATTTGCTTATAGATACCTTTAACCAGGTAGCTCAGAAAAATTTATCATTTAACGTTTTGGTTGACCCTTGGATAATAGCATTTATGTTATTACTGACTTTAATGGTTGGTTTATTGGCAGGAATCTACCCTTCCCTCTATCTAACATCATTTAAACCAATTGAGATTTTGAGG
>CBDVAV010000538.1:0-3892 GCA_965372055.1 uncultured bacterium
GTTTTAGGCCAATTTGTCAAAAGATCTTGATGGTCTGGAAGAAGCTCGCTTGCAGTCCACCGTATGTCTTCCAAAACATTACCTGGAAGATTTCCCAAAGGCTTATTGGCCATTTGATCCAAAATGGAAACTTCACAATTACCTTGAATAAAATGTATTGGTAGAGGGATTTCCATCAATTTATCAAGACATTCACGGGACATGGGGCCAAGTACAACATCCCCACCGACTACTATTTGGTCTACATCTGATTGGCCAATCTCTTCAAGTACTGCTTCCAAAGCTGGAAGATTACCATGAATATCGTATAGAGCAGCAACTCGCATATACAATTTATTTTGAGCTGTTGGATTTTGAATTACCGCCAGCTACAGAGTTTGCACTAAACCTATTTTAAAGCTAGTTGATTTTGGTATAAACTGGCTATTGAAAGATTGAAATGTAGGTGATGGCGGATTCGTTCAGGAATTGGAACTCTGGGTTTATCTGTTATTTCTAAAACTATGAAGTTGCTATTTGGGATTGGCTTTGGAAGTTACCTAATGGCATGCCTTATTGAATTTCTTCAACTTGTAATAATTGTATGGAAGCGGGGCAATAAACCCAGCTACCAAGGCTACTATCAGGGCAAACCAATACATGGGATCTTCAAAAGCGGCTTTTCCCCCGGTAATAATAAAATCGCTGGTGTTCATGGCAATCTCCATCCCGATCATGGAAATGAGGGACATACCGAAGGCAGTCTTTAAAGCGAATGACCAGGTAAAATGTTCCCTGGTTTTTAAAATAACGGTTTCAAGGGAAATGGAAGTCATTAAGCCTGCGATGATAGCAAGTATCATTTGCCACATCATGGATGTATTGGGATAAAAGGCCTGGAGATAAATTATCATCCCAAAGTCACCAATTGAACAACCGATCAGGCAGTTCAAAGTATTAAAAGAGGCTCTTTGCCATAATTCCCGACTTTTCCAAAAGCCTTCTTTTTCAACAGGCAGGACATGCTCATCGCCTATCACGGCATAACCTTCCTGGCTTAGTAATCCATTAACAAGTTGTGTCGAGAGATCATGGCCTTCAATTGAAATTGTTTTCCCCGGATCCTGTAGGTCTACCGTCCATTTATGAATATTGATTGAGTCGTTGAAATGGGGCTCAATTTTATTGATACAACCATCACAATGGAGGTTGGTTTTTACTTTTATTGATTCCATACTAATAATTTATAATCTCTACTACAAAGTACGGGGTTGACCAGGGAATTGATTTATAAAATATTCTATTTGATGTGTATAATTTTACTTGTCCGTGAGTTGGTCGAGGGGCCTTCTACTTTTCTTTTTAAGCTTTTTGAATGAGCTTGGAGACATGCCTGAAGTCTTCTTGAACTGATTTGACAGATGTTGCACACTGCTATAATTGAGTTGATAAGAGATTTCACTTAAAGTCAACTCATCATAAATAAGCAATTCTTTGACTTTCTCAATTTTCTGTAAAATGATATAATGTTCGATGGTAATTCCTTCGACGGACGAGAATAAGGTGCTCAAAAATTTATAATCCCGGCCAATCTCTTTTTCAAAGAAACTGGAATAATTCACTTTTAACGGCTTGCCTGATTGGTGAATGATCTCGATGGTAAGATTTTTTATTTTCTCGATCAGCTTCCTGCTCTTATCCTCTAGCAGCTCGAACCCCCTTTTCCCAAGCATCTCCTTAATGGCAGGAATATCACCATCTGGAATTTCATTTGACAGCAATACTTCTCCCAATTTAATATCCATCACCTCGTACCCAGCCTTGGTTAAGTCCTCCTCTACCACCTGTATGCATCTGTTGCATACCATATTTTTGATGAACAACTTTTTAAGCATAAGCTAATTTAGGAATTTTATGTATAAACTGATGATCTGAGCATAATAACCAAGGAATCCAAACCAGTTATATCATTTTATTTCAGGAGTATTTCTACATAACTTTAAAAAAAATGCATAACTTATATTCTAACTAATTCCTATTGAAACTGAAAGTCATGAAACGTGTAATTTTTGTTCTTCCTTTGTTAATCTGTCTGTGCTTTACATCTATGGCAGATTGGAAAATTGTTCAAATTGTGCGCTCCACGGAGGAGGGGGATTATGAAGTGGTAATCTATATTCAAAAAAATAAGATCAGGCATCATACTGAAAATTTCGATATTATTATTGACCTGGATCAAAATCACATGATCTATATCAACCATAATGGAAAAAAATACTGGGAAGGAAGCAAAGATGGTTTTAAGGATGAAATGGAGGCCATGTTTGAGAAATCAATGAAAGAAATGATGGGGGAAGAAGGATATGAGGAATACAAAAAATCCATTGATGAAAATATCGAAGTCCTTGATAGTGAAATTGGGGATATTGAGATTGTAGAGGACGGTACGATAGAAGAATTCGCAGGATTTAAAGGTAAGAAATTCACAATAAGTGCAAATGGCGAATTGGTAGAGGAGCTATGGCTTTGTAAGGAAATCCAGCTACTTGATGAAATGGATTTCACTTTATTGGATGATTTTTTCGGTCAAGAAGGGGGACAAGATTATAGCGAATCAGAAGAATATAACAACATGTTGGAAGTAAATGGATTCCCAATAAAGGAAATCTCTTATTCCTATGGGCAAGTTATGGAAGAGACCGAGTTAAAAGAAGCTACTGAACTCGATCTCCCTGCATCCACCTTTGCAGCACCAAAGGATTACCAAAAAGCGGGAATTATGGAGGTCATGAATAATTAGTGATGCATTCAATTGAGATCAATGGCGCAGAGCTTAATTATGAAGATACCCAAAGAGGGGATGAAACTATTTTATTTGCCCATGGCCTGCTCTTTAACCTGGATATCTTCCAACCTCAGATAGATTATTTCAAAGATCATTACCGTTGTGTAGCCTTCGATTTCAGGGGCCAGGGCCGCAGTGAAATAATGTTGCAGGGATATGACATGGATTCACTTGCCGAAGATGCAGTTGGTTTGATAGAAAAGTTGGATTGTGGGCCATGTCATTTTGTAGGCCTCTCCATGGGAGGTTTTGTTGGACTCAGAGTGGCCCTCAAATATCCTGAAATCCTAAAGTCACTAACTTTAATTGACACCTCATCAGACGAAGAAGCGAATAAGTTTAAATATAAATTACTCAATATTCTAGCTCGTTGGTTTGGCCTTAAGTCTGTGATTGATAAAATTACCCCTATTATGTTCAGTGATTCATTTTTAAGTGATCCAGGGAAACAAGAAACTCTTGAGCATTGGAAGAATGTACTTATCAATAATCATCCGGTTGGGGTTAAACGGGCTGTAAATGGCGTGATTAAAAGAGATAGCATTACCGAGAGGATTCATCAGATAGAAATGCCAACATTAATATTGGTTGGCGAAAAGGATGTTGCTACCGTTCCGTCAAAATCCGAGAAAATGAACTCACTGATAAAAGGCTCAAAGTTGGAAATTATCCCTGATGTTGGACACATGTCAGTAATTGAAAGCCCTGATTCTGTTACAGAATTGATGGAAAAATTTCTGCGTTCCATTATAGAAATACCTGCCAAATAAGTTGCAGGGTGCCTATATTTGTGGAAATCGATAATATTTTGCTTGATCTTCAATTAATATGTTAATCATATTAATATCGGGCTTACATATTCATTACGATTCTTTAACTTGACTACAAAATAAATTAAACCCTATGAAAATTTTTAGAAGTGTCTTCCTGATAATTAATTATAAGACTTTTATTATCACCATTCTCTCGATAGCAGCAACCTGGGGTTGCTTTCAACTCAATTATAAAGCCGATTTTCCATTAACATTAATTGGAATTGCTATTGTTTTTCATGTAGTATTTTCAATT
>CBDVAV010000539.1:0-3882 GCA_965372055.1 uncultured bacterium
TTTCGGGTTTCGGGTTTCGGGTTCTGGGTTCTGGGTTCTGGGTTTCGGGTTTCGGGTTCTGGGTTCTGGGTTTCGGGTTTTGGGTTTCGGGTTTCGGGTTCTGGGTTCTGGGTTTCGGGTTCTGGGTTCTGGGTTTCGGGTTCTGGGTTTCGGGTTTCGGGTTTCGGGTTTCGGGTTCTGGGTTTTCCCATAGGGACTCCTTTGGAGCGGGTTTCGGGTTTCGGGTTTCGGGTTTCGAAATACGAAATTCAAAACCCGAAACTATTTCTATAAGAACCTGATTTTCGGATAGTATTTTACATCTTTTTCATTCTGAATTAGGAGTGTATTAAATATTATGAATGCGAAATTCAAGATATACATAAATATGAAAAAGATTAAACTTGTAGTAAAGATAATCCGCATGGTTAACCCTCCAGTGACAGCCAGAATTGTCGTGTTCAATAGAAATGGAATAAAGAAAAGTAAAATATTCCAAGTTATCTGAAAATTGATCAGCTCTTTTCCGATTTTATTTATGTCTTTTAATTTGTCTTTTTTTGAAATCCACAATATAAATGGTACCAGAATACCAAGTAAAGGGAAGAAGATAAAAGTCATTGCAGATAAGTTTAGAAGTTTCAAGAAACCCCGGTCCTCTTTTATAGTCCAATCAATTAATTCGTCTGGATTAACATTTAAAGCATTGGCCAGTCTTTTAAGAGTATCTCCTGTTGGTTCAGTTTCTCCGTTTTCAATCCGTTGAATGGTTCTCAAGCTCAAGCCCGATTCCTCTGCAAGCATTTCTTGAGACATTCCTTTTTGATTTCTTAATTCTCTTACTCTTTTCGCTAAATCTTTGTTCTTCATTTTGATTTATTTAATTGTTCAGAAGCAAAATTAATTCTAATCATTAGGATTGATTGCGTCAACTTTATGACATCTTTACGTCATCTGCGCTAATTCTAAATTTAGTGATTTTTTGGGTTTTGGGCTTTGCCTGCCGTAGGAGGATTTGGCTTCAAGTTTTCCCGTAGGGATTCCTTTGGAGCAAATTTCAAGTTTAACCTTTGGCCTGGCCAGAAGATTTATCCGCCCTCAGGAGGTGTGAGTGATATAGTTAAGTCAGATAACAGTTTTGGGTTTCAGGCACAGACTAACTTGAAACTTGAAATTCAAAACCCTTTTATTTCTTTGCCCCTGGATGATAAGTTTGCTTGGCCCTTTGCTCAACATCTTCACGGTAGTAGGCCACTTCTTTGAATTGAACATCGGCATAGCGCTGTGCCTGATCATCGAAATGTGGGGAATCCGGATTCCCGCTTTGGCCACCAGCCAACAATGATTTGGCTTTAACCTTATCGCCAAATTCAACTACCGCAACAAAACTGTTCCCTGAAGTACCATAAATCCGTTTGGTGCCATTATAAGTTCTGGCTCCAAATGATGCCAGTGCCCCCCACTGCCCGGAAGCAAGACCTACAGGGATACTTTGCAAATCATCGTTAAAAGGTTGTCTTATCTCACCATTTAACCGTTGGTATCGGTTGATCTCCCCCCAGGGTGTGTCCCAACTGCCAAAATCTTCAGTAAGCTGTGTGATTGTATTCTTGAAAATTTCCAGGCGTTCTTCAATGCCAGAGTCCGTGCCAAAATATTGGATTCTCTGCATAAAACTTAGCTCCTCTGGCGATATGCCTTCTTGCAGGTATCGTCTGGAATAAAAATGGGCCACGGACATGGCCACTGATTCTTTAGATACGCTAAAATCCCAATTTCTCAAAACTTCAATGGCTTCTTTTATATCTTCATCTTTGGGGGTTGATTGGTCGTAAGCTGCCACTAATCCTGGTATAATAACTTCAAAGCCAGGCAAATATGGATCATAAGCCATTTCTATCAGCTTATCCAAAGTTAGGTCCCTGGCCTTTTCCAATAAACGGATGGCATGGACACCACGGAAGTTTTCACGGTTGGCAGACATGTATTTGGGGTAATCATCCACCTTGGGACTGTACTCCCCAGCACTGGTAAAAGGTGTGGAATTACAATTTTGAATCCATCCATTTGCGGGGTTTACAACCACAATATTTTCCTCAACCTCATGAAGCCCTTGCCAATCTGTGGCAGGGTTGCTGCCATCAACGGGTTGGGTATAGTCGAAATTTGTATCCCGCTTGGGGATAAAATTACCATGGTAATAGGCAATATTACCGTCAGCATCAGCATACACGGTGTTATTGGATGAGTTGGTACGTATATCCATCATCTCTATGAACTCCTGGTGGCCATTTAATTTGGTCCGGGTATACGACTGGGTTAATGCTTTTACGGGATCCCACATCATTGCCGTGGCCACCCAGCTACCATCTAAAGTATGGGTTATGGGGCCATGGTGGGTCCGGTACATGGTAAAGCTTTTGTCCTTTAGCACATCATCTTCAAGATACTTCAGAGATACTTCCAGGGATTTTACCGGTCGTTGTTCATCACCATAAGTATAGCTAAACCCAATATCTGTTTCCGTAATGGTTTCCACGAATTCATCCATGATATCTGTACGGGTGGAGGTGTGCATCCATCCGGTTTTTTCATTAAACCCTTGGTAAACAAAAAACTGGCCCCATGTTACTGCGCCATAGGCATTCAGGCCTTCTTCGCTTACTACATGTACTTCCCCGCGGAAGAAGAAAGAAGTATGGGGATTGATAAGCAACATGGCATTGCCTGACTCAGTCAGTTTGCCTGAAATGGCAAATCCATTCGAACCCCTGGGTTCACTGTCATTAGGTAGACCCTCGTGAACAGCACTTAAAAGACTGCCAGTATCACCTTCATAAAAGGCCTTGATTTTATTGGTGGATATACGTTCAATATCCCCTCCAATAGATCCTTCGCTGAAATACATGGGCATCCATGGTTCAAAATGAGTCAATAGTTTAGGTTTCACTTCTGGATGAGTGTACAGGTAATAATTTATCCCATCAGCAAAGGCATCACAAAGTTTTTTCAACCATTGAGGGCTGTTTTCATAATGTTCCTTGGCCTCTTCCCCGGTCATGAACAGTCGGGCCCTCAAATCGCTGTAAAGTGCTTTTTCTCCTTCTACCTCTGCCAATCGGCCAATTGCCCATATGTAATTTCGCTCTACACGGTTGAAATCATCTTCACACTGGGCATAAAGTAACCCAAACACGGCATCGGCATCGGATTTACCATAAATGTGGGGCACACCAAAGTCATCCCGTATAATTTCAGTATTGGAGGTATGAAGCTCCCATCGTGCCTGCTCGTTTGATTGATCAGGTTGGGTACAACTTGCTACTACAAGCAGTAAAATCAGATATTTGTGTTTCATAAAATGGCAATGTTATTGCTAAAAGGTGAAAATCTATTTTTTTGCAAGATAATGGATAAATTATCCCTTGTCAAAGGGGGGCAAGTTCCAAGTTTTACCATAGGGATTCCTTTGGAGCAAGTTCCAAGTTTCTAAACCCGAAACCCAAAACCCGAAACCCAAAATCCGAGACCCGAAATCCGAGACCCGAAATTCACTCGATACAAGTCCCGCCAACCCTTTGGCTTGGCTGGAAGACTTGAACTTGTGGGTGGGCCGGGATGTTTGCAAATCATAAGAATTCCCAAAATGGCATCTTTGTCTCAGAATTGTTGTATCTTCGAGGCAGGATTTATACCTTTTCGATTTCAATCAGACAAGATTATATTTGTTGATAGCCTATTATAGGATTGCTAGCATTACATTAACGAATCATTTTCTTTCATTGGGATATAAATAACTAGTCCTACAACTGATCTCTTATTAATTATGTACACATGGTGCTGGGGTTTCCATACTCCAGTCATTTTTTTTATATCATTAACCAAAGAATGAAAATAAATTTA
>CBDVAV010000540.1:0-3882 GCA_965372055.1 uncultured bacterium
ATTCTCTTTGATAATTTTTTCATCATGATTTATTAAATTAAATAAAAAAGTCGATAACAAAAGCTAAAAATCCATTAAAACGGATTTTAGCCAGTGTCCGTTATATGCCATAAAAAAAATCCAAAACCAACGGATAATAATAAAGAATTATCTTAGCGCAACCAATCAAGTAAGAGCACTGAATTGAAAAGATCGCTTCGTCATTTGCCGGAAGAAAAACAGAACGAATTGAAAGAAGTAGTGGACTTTGTTACAGCTACTATTCCGATTGATATGATTATTTTATTTGGCAGTTATGCACGTGGCGATTGGGTAGAAGACAAATATGTTGAAGACGGAACCACCTACGAGTACAAAAGTGATTATGACCTGCTGTTCGTGGTTGAAGACGAAGCAAAAGCCCATCGAAACAAATTTGCCAAGCGATTAAAACGTAAGATTAAAAGAAATGTTGAGCTGGATACCACCATCAATGTAATCTACCACGGAATCGACTACTTGAATGCTGAGATAGAAGATGGCAATTATTTCTTTACCGATATTCTGAAAGAAGGCATAAGGCTTTACCACGGCAAAAAAAATGTATTGTCAAAACCAAAGTATCTAACCACTAAAGACCGCATACGAAAAGCACAAATGTATTTTGATAAGTGGATGGAGAGTGCCAATGTTTTATGATCAATTTGAGTATGAATTGAAGAATGAAACATTAAACGAAGCAGCTTTCCTACTCCACCAAGCTACCGAACGCTATTACCTGATCGTACTTTTGGTGCTTACAGATTACAAACCCAAAATACACGACCTGGAAGAACTGCATACCAGGGCATGTAAACTGGATGCCCGGTTCAAACCTGTTTTTCCGAGACAGACCGAAGAGGAAGAACGGTTGTTCATCTTGTTGAAAAAAGCCTACATTGACTCCCGTTATAAAATGGGCTATGAAATCCAAAAAGAAGAATTGGAATACTTGTCGGAGAGAGTGCAGCACTTGCAAAGCCTGACCGGAAAAATATGTAAAGAGAAGATTGAACAACTGGAAAAAAAATTATAAGGATTCAGCAAAACTGATGTTTATCGGGTTGAAGTTGAGTTATTGAAGAATTATCTATCGTTTTTTCCAATGGTTTTGAATAAACCGATCATAGTCTTTGTCCGGGGCGGCCAGGTCAAAGAATTCATTGAAGGTGTAATCATCCTCCATTATAATTGTTAGCCGTGCTTTCCAGCCTGGTGGCAGGTTTTCAATGGATTCACAGTTGAAAACCCAGGTTTTCAGATCTGCCGAAAGGCTGTCAAGAACATACTGGATCACAAAGCCTTCATTGTGGAACTCTCTCAATACAATTTTATCCCTAATCCCATCATAGCTAAAAAAAGCCCAATCCTTGTGGGTTTCACCGCTTTCATTTTGTGGCTGGGGTTCAAAAACCGAAGTATTTTTTTGAAACAAATATTTATTGTTAAAAATCCATTGATAACTGCGGTCGCCAGTGCCAATCCCAGCTTTGCCAGATTCCTCTCCGTCCCATTCTCCACCAAGCACATTTTCCAGGTACTGCAGAATATCTATTCCTTTTGGTTTTTCTTGTTGAGCTATTAACCCTTGGGGGAGGGCCAAGAGTAAGATTATTATGTATTTATTATGCATGTCCATTATTTTTTATTCAAAAGAAAAGTATTATCAACAATATAAATTGTAATTGAGAGACATCATTGCATTGATGCATAGGCTGGGGTATTGTTTCTAAATTCCCTTGGGGTCATACCAGAGAATAATTTAAACTCATGATTAAAATGAGCCTGATCAAAAAAGCCATACTGGTATGCCAGTTCAGTGAGTGACTTTGTGTTACCATTGCCTAATTTATTGCATAAATGCAAAAACCTGGAATTTCGCAAAAATAGTTGTGGGGAAGTTCCAACCGATGCTATGAATTTCCTCTCCAATTGCTTTTTACTAAAGCCTAGTTTTTGCCGTACCCCTTTTAAATTTTGAAAGATCCCATCACTTCGAAAGAATTTTACCACTTCATCAAAAGCTTGTGATTTACCATTTCTTTTGAGTTGGTCCAGTAAAAAACTCTGGAGTACATTTATCTTGTCCTTGATGTTTTTGGCATTTCCAATATTGTCGTATAGCCCGTTCGTTTGCCAAAGCAGGTTGGACTCAATACTATTATCTAAAAATTCAGAAATGCCAAAACCAAAGAAATGGTGAGCTCCCCAGGGATAGAACCTGGCACTTATGAATCTGGTTGCGCCTTTTGACTTTATTGTAATAGGATATTTCATTTGGGAAATGGCAAATTGTGCAGGCTGGGAAATGGTACTTCCATTAACACTAGTTATCATTGGCTCCCCAAAGTGGAATACCAGCTCAACGATACCATCAGGCATGATGATTTCTTCAATTTTTTCAGTCGACCCGGTTTCAAATACAGTAAAACACTGAATAAATCCATCCAAAGGTTCGATCGGTTTAAATTCCTGATAGATCATACTTCAAATTAAGAATATGGTTTGAATTAGTCGATTTATTTGGTGATAATCTTACCATTATAAGATAAGATAATTCAGTGGAAATAATTAAGACCGAATTATCAATTGCCAGCGAAATGCCCATTTCCATGAAAGGCTGTAATCCTGAATTCCAGCTTTGTCTAATATTTCAATTATTTCTTTTCTGCTAAACCCTCTTTTTACAGACAAGGGGGCATCGAATTTGACCATTTCAGATTTTGAAAACATCTTCGTCAGCCATTTTATCGAATAGTAAGCAATGGGATGCCGATGCAAGTCATTCACTATTACTGCTAACCGTGCCTGGTCTTTAAGTTGCTTCAATAATGCTACTATTTCATCAGATTGAAAATGATGAAGGAATAATGTGCAAAGAATTATATCGAAATTATGATCTTTGAAATCTTTAGAGAGAATGTTAAGCACAAGAAAATTTAGGTTCAGATCTTTATAATTGTCCCTGGCAAATTCAATTACATGAGGATTGGCATCTATCCCCGTGAGATCTACTTTTACATGATGCTTTTTCGCCCAGTTATTAATGACTTTAAGCATACCGCCACTGCCACATCCCAAGTCAGCAATTGAAAGCGGATTATGAACAGCCTTGTCGTTGATAATTTGATCAAGTCCATTGAGGGTGATTGCGTCACCTCCAAGCCAATGGTTGATATTTTCAATTTCTGTCAGAGTACGGTTCAATATTTTTCCCGAACAATTAAGGTCGTCCATAAGCTCTTTATCCGGGGAGCGATTTGAGAACATTACCTTAATTTTTTACCCTAAATAGCATACTTTCCAATGTCAGACCAGGGCCAAAAGCAACACCAAGTATTTTTTCATCATTTTTCAATTCAGCAAGCATGGATTTCAACACGAATAAAACTGTAGGTGAGGACATGTTACCGTAGTTGTGAAGCACATTATAGGCGTGTTTATTATTTTCTTTGGTCAGCTGCAACTCCTGTTCTATAACTTCCAAAATTTTCTTACCGCCCGGATGAAAAGCAAAATGGTTTATGTCCTTTAGGTCTAGCCGCAATTCCTTCAATAGGTTCTCCGTAAGTTTGCCAATGCCTGTTTTTATTATTTCCGGGACATAAGATGATAGTTTCATTTGAAAACCATGATCATCAATATTCCAGGTCATTTCTGTTTCTCCCTTTGGTAAAATATCACAATGTGAATTTAATATCTCAAGGTTAGTGTTTTCTACTGGGGAGGGTTCTACTAAAACGGCAGCAGCACCATCCCCGAACAGGGCATTGACCAGCATATTGTCATCAGTTTTGCACTTTTGAAAATGGATGCTGCAGAGTTCGACACATACAATCATTACTTTCGCCTTCACATCCGATT
>CBDVAV010000541.1:0-3873 GCA_965372055.1 uncultured bacterium
AACTTTGTTCAATTGGTCAGCACAGGCTAATCCAGCAGGCCCAGATCCTACAATTGCTACTTTTTTTTCTGTTCTGGTTTCTGGTGGGGAGGGGTTTATCCATCCTTCACTAAATCCTTTTTCAACTATGGCAAGCTCAATATTTTTTATTGTTACCGGGGGATTGTTTATTCCAAGTGTACAAGATCCCTCGCACGGTGCAGGGCAAACCCTGCCGGTGAAGTCTGGAAAATTATTTGTTTGGCTGAGCTTTGCCAATGCCTTCTTCCAATCACCTTGGTAAACTAAATCATTCCACTCAGGTATCAGATTATTTATGGGGCATCCTGAGGTCATTCGGTTAATGGTTATTCCGGTGTGACAAAAAGGGATGCCACAGCCCATGCACCTGGCACCTTGTTCTTGCAGGACATCCTCACTCGGATACGAATGAAATTCATTCCAATCCTTAATTCTTCGATCAGGTTTCCGCGATTTGAGATCGCGGCGTTTGAATTCTAAAAATCCTGTTGTTTTACCCACTTGATCAGATGATTTCTTTCAATTTAATCTCTTGCTGTTCCAATACTTTTTTATAGTCTCGGGAAATGATTTTAGTAAAATCCCTTTTGTTAAAATCCCATTTTGCAAGTATTTCACTTGCTGTTGTGCTTTTTGTAAAACGCTGATGGTTTTCAATTAAACCTCTCAAAATTTCGTAATCTTTTTCATCTAACCCTTTTTCATCCAGACCCTCAATATCAACCAACTCCTTGTTGCACAAGTCAGCTAATTTGCCATTCTGATGATGGACATAGGCCACACCTCCGCTCATTCCTGCAGCGAAGTTTCTTCCTATTCCTCCCAATATTACCACTTTACCACCAGTCATATATTCGCATCCATGGTCACCTACGCCTTCAACCACAACGGTGACACCTGAATTTCTTACGCAGAACCTTTCTCCTGCCAATCCATTGATATAAGCTTCGCCATCTGTTGCCCCGTAGAAGGCCACATTGCCAATCAGTTGATTCTCATGGGGATCAAATTCCGCTTCATTATGTGGGTAAACAACTATCTGGCCTCCGGACAATCCTTTCCCGAAGTAATCATTGGCTTCACCCTCTAATTCAAAGTAAATCCCTTTTGCTAAAAAACTTCCAAAACTTTGCCCGGCGCTTCCTTTAAATTTATAATGAATAGTTTCTTTTGGTAATCCCTTGGCTTTGTATCTTTTGGACACCTCGTACGAAAGCATAGCACCTACTGCCCTGTCGGTATTAACTATGTAAAATGACCCAAATACATTTTTATTCTTTTTAAGGGCTGAGGCTGCAGTTTCAATTAATCTCCAGTCAAGAACAAAATCCAAGTCATGGTGTTGATCAACTTGGTGATATATTCCCGCTTGAGAACCAATATTTTGTTTAAACAGTATATTTTTCAGGTTGATGTTTCCAAGTTTTGATGAAGGGATATTATCCCGTACTCTCAATACCTGTGATTGACCGACCATCTCATTAATATTACGGAATCCCAGCTTGGACATCAGCTCCCTAACTTCTTGAGCCAGGAAATAGAAAAAGTTAATAACATGCTCCGGTTTGCCTTTAAATTGTTTGCGGAGCCTTGGGTCTTGGGTTGTAATACCCACCGGACAGGTATTTAAATGACATTTTCGCATCATAATACAACCTTCAACTACTAATGCCGCTGTTGAAATCCCCCATTCTTCTGCTCCGAGCAAAGTAGCGACCACGATATCCCGTCCGGTTTTAATTTGACCATCAGTTTGTAAAACTACACGGTTTCTCAGCTTGTTTCTAACCAGGGTTTGCTGTGCCTCCGCCAGGCCAAGCTCCCAGGGGAGCCCCGTATGTCTTAAAGAACTTAGGGGGGATGCCCCCGTTCCCCCATCATGCCCGGATATTAATATTACATCGGCTTTTGCTTTGGCTACTCCAGAAGCAATTGTGCCAACACCTGCTTCGGCTACCAGCTTTACATTTATTCGGGCATTTCGATTGGCATTTTTAAGATCAAAAATCAATTGGGCAAGATCCTCGATTGAATAAATATCATGATGCGGCGGTGGGGAAATAAGCCCTACCCCGGGAGTGGAATTACGTACTCTCCCAATCCATTCATCAACCTTATAACCGGGTAATTGTCCCCCTTCCCCTGGCTTAGCACCCTGGGCAATTTTAATTTGTAATTCATCAGCTTGGGAGAGATAATAACTGGTTACCCCAAAGCGGCCTGAAGCAACTTGTTTAATAGCTGATCTTTCCCAATCACCATTGGATTTTCTCTCGAACCTCGAATAATCTTCCCCACCTTCACCAGTATTACTTTTTGCCCCCATGCGGTTCATGGCTATAGCTAATGTTGAATGTGCCTCATGTGATAGGGAACCAAATGACATCGCTCCCGTGGCAAATCTTTTTAAAATATTTTCAATAGGCTCAACCTCATCAATGGGTATTTCCTGTCTATCATTAAATTCAAACAACCCACGTAAAGTAAAACTCTGTTGGGTTTGATCATTTATTATACCACTGTACTGTTTAAATAATTGATAGTCATTTAACCTGGCAGATGACTGCAAGAGATGGATAGTAATGGGATTGAACAAATGCTTTTCGCCTTCTTTGTTCAATTGATAAACGCCTTCGTTAGGCAGGTATTTTTGCAAATTTTCTGTACGAAAAGCACGTTTATGATTTCGGAGAATGTCCTCTGCAAGGTGATCGAAAGAGATCCCCCCGATTCTGGAAATCGAATTTTTGAAGCATTTGTTAACTACAGTATCACTCAGTCCCAATATTTCAAAAATCTGTGCACCCTGGTATGATTGGAGAGTTGATATTCCCATTTTTGAGAATATTTTCAGTAAACCTGATCCAATGGCTTCTTTGTAACGATCAAAAATACTTGCATCAATTTCATTTTTTGTTAATGATATTTTTTCTGGTAGATCTTCTAATGATTCGAGGGTAAGATAAGGGTTAATTGCATTTGCGCCGTACCCAATCAAGGTTGCGAAATGATGTGTTTCACGCACATCCCCAGCTTCTATAATTATTGATGCATGTGCTCTAAGCCTATTTTTTATCAAATGTTGATGAACAGCCCCGCAGGCCAGCAATGACGGAATAGCAGCCTGGTTGTCATCGATTCTACGATCTGACAGTATTATGATAATTTCATCATTTTGTATAGCATTCGAGGCTTCTTTACAAATCTTATTGATTGCTTTTTTGAGTCTTCCCTGCTTGCCGTCAGCTTCGAACAATATATCAATTACTTTACTTTGAATTCCCTTAAAGCCATTTACATTAATAAGTTTCTTAAGTTCATTATTGTTTATAACCGGATGTTTTAATTGGATTTTCAGGCAATGCCCTGGTGTCTCATCAAGGGTATTTAAATTCCTTCCAAGTGCAGAATAAAGGGACATCACCATTCTTTCCCTGATTGGATCAATGGGGGGATTACTGACCTGTGCAAATAACTGTTTAAAATAGTTGGAAAGATGTTGTGGTTTTTCACTTAAAATTGGCAGGGGAATGTCGAGGGCCATTGATCCGGTTGGCTCTTTTGAAGATTCTATCATTGGAAGCAGTATGGTGGTAAAATCTTCTTGAGTAAATCCAAATGCTAATTGTCTGGTCAACAATGAAAATTTTGAAGGACTATAATTGTCTTCTTGAATTGGCAAGTCTTTTAATTCAAATTTATTTTCCTTCAGCCATTGCCCGTATGGCTTTTTGATTGACAATTGATCCTTGATTTCTTGATCACTGATAATCCTGCCTTGCTTGAGGTCAGCTATAAATATTTTCCCAGGTTGCAATCTTCCCTTTGTAATTACCCTCGATTCGTCTACAG
>CBDVAV010000542.1:0-3865 GCA_965372055.1 uncultured bacterium
GATCTCTTAACATTTTGTATTCTTCTGCAACATTTCTATGCTGACATTTGATTTCACTTATATCTTCTTTATTATATAATTCATACATCAGGGCTGCCCCAGTTAAAATCATTCCACAAAAAGATAATACACTCAAAAGATTTGGAGATGTTGTTTCGAGACCTATTATCTGCAAAATGATTACAATTAATGTTGCAGATGCAATTCCAAAAACAATGTACCTGTTTCTTTCTTGTACTTTTCTTAAACGGCTGTGAGCTTTGTAATGAATACTATTCATGAATACACATTGAGCAAAATAAAATCTAATAGTCGCTAGCAATTTTTTATTCATAATTTCTTCCTTTTGATTTGCTGCTTAATGAAATTTCTGAATTCTGGGCGAGTTATTGGACGTTTTATTAAACGTTCAATCATTTTTTTTACATCCGGCCTGTAAGAATGATCTTCATGGTATAACTGAATATAACCACCAAGTCCATGTGCCTGGTCTTTCAAAGGAGGTTTTTCATATCGTTCATAATAGCTAACCCAATAAAGATGTTCTTCAATGTGGTATAGAAATTCTTCTAATTCAAAACCATTAGGATACCTTATTTTTTCTTTTGGTGGAATAATCAAACAAAGCTCACCTTGCTGATTATTTAGATGTAGGTCTTCTTTATTTATTCCTTTTCGTTTAACAATTTTGAGTATTTTGTTTTCAGTTTCTTTTACTATTGGTAATATACTCTTGTCTTTTAAATGAAGGGAAATTTCAATATGGTAATTATCTTTGATTCTGATCCCTTTATAGGTTAAGTCAAAAACAAGAACACCAGTAATGATGTTGCTGTCTTCAACAAAACTGAGTGAAGGGTAATGCTCCTCTAAGAAGGACATGTCGTTATATGTTAACTCTATTTGCACCATGGAGCAACTGGAGCAACGATAGTTCTGCTGTAAGCTTTATTTTCTTTAACAGGGTTCTGGTTCACTATTGGAAATTCATTGCCAAAAATTTTACGCCACTCTTCTGATGCTTCTTTTGGTTTGTCATCATCCATATATTCGATTGCTTTAATTGCCCTGTCATATGCTGTTTTAACATGACTTTCAATATCTGAATCACAATTGTTCTTCATGTAATCAAAGAAGTTTTTCACAACAGTATGATATTCATCATAGTTGACACCAACTTCAAATTCATTATCTAAGAATTCCATTACATCTTCTAACAACTTGTAAGATTTGTAATTTAAAGATGTTGTGTTTTTTACCCAGGTTTTAATCATTCTACATAATTCACCTGTTAATCCATCAGTATTGGTATTTGATGTTTGGAATTCCTCAACCTGAATGCGTGGGTCAAATAAATCCCAACTACCTCCATTTTCGGTATTTGGTATGAGGAATGTTCTATCCTCTTGCTCCAATGCAGGTAATACCTCAACGTTATGTGAATTAAACTGAACCAATACTACTTTACCCCAACCACTAATTTTGTCTGTTGAAGTATATTTCTCGTTTAAATAACCTTTGATTTCTTGAAGTAAGGCAGATTGTCCGTTATTTTCGTAGGCATCAAACTTATCAAAAGTTTCCTGAGGAATTTTGAATAAAACATCAACATCTTGGTCTTCTGTTAGAGGTCTAACGTTGGTTTTTGTTTTATAGGATCCAAATAAGAATTTGGTACTGCCATCAAATTCGATATCATAATAGGAATCATGTAATTTTTCAATAACTCCTGTATATTTTGTTTTAGCATCCTCGCTCTGATTAGCTGTTAATCTGATGTTGTTGCAAAAAGTAGAAAATTCATTTTTCATGGGATGTAATTTTATTATTAGCATTAATTATGCAAATATATAATATATAATTCAAAATAACAAGCTTGTATATTTATATAATGCGCATATTATGCATATATGGATAATAGACGTGCGCATTATTTATTTGATAAAGCTATGTGCTCAGCTAAAATTAGGAAACACTTTTTTTCAATAATCGTCAAAATAGTATATTCAGGGTAATGGATAAAGAGCTAAAAATAAAGCGCAAAAGGAAATTAAAGACTTCAAGTTGGATTTGGGGGATAATTCTATTCTTCCTGGCTTCTATCTTTTCAGGACATGTTTGGAGGTCGCAGAAAGAGCCATTGAAGCCGAAACCAAGCAATACAAAGGATTCTAATTGGTCTTCCCAGAGTTTTGGTTTTGCCTCACATCCCGAAGATAATCCAGAATCAATCATTCAAATCTACTCAGCAAGAACACGTGGTACCAAAAAAGCCTTGGCTGTCCACACCTGGATTGCAACCAAACGCCACGGAGCGGATCATTATAAGGTAAGTCAAATCTTAGGTTGGCGGTTGCGCAGAAGAGGTACGGCACTGGTCAGCGAACCCGGTATTCCCGACAAAAGCTGGTATGGGAACGTACCAACACTGCTGGTGGATTTACGGGGATCCGAGGCGGAGGTTATAATTGACAAAATAGATTTAGCAATAAATAATTACCCATGGTCAAATCAGTACACTTTATGGCCGGGACCTAATAGCAACACCTTTATCGCATGGCTAGGTCTGGAGATTCCTGAACTCAAGCTTGACTTACCCTCCACGGCCATTGGAAAAGACTGGCGTCCAATAAATCATACTATTGGTTATTCTGCAAGTGGTTCAGGTATTCAAGCTTCGCTTTTTGGTTTATTGGGGGCTAGTATTGGGTATGAAGAAGGACTTGAAGTCAATATTCTTGGTTTGAGCATTGAGCTGGATATCTTCGATTTGGCAATAGAACTGCCAGGCTTTGGAAGAATAGGCCAATCACCAATAAAAGGGGATTAACAACTGCCTCATCTTTTTCTGTATACGGCTATTCTCCCCTCACTAATTTCATAATTTTGCTGCCATCGCTTAAAGCAACATATTCTTCCCTAATCCCGGAAAAATCTGAGGTAAAAGTAAACCTATTTCCATCAGGCGACCAAACTGGATAAAAGTCATTTCCCCCGGTGTCAAGCAGTAACTTTTGATCGGAGCCATCTTCATTCATCAGGTAAATGCTCTCCTTTCCTTCACCGATAATTGAAGAATAGGAAATTCTGTTCCCTGGTGCTTTGGTGGCAATCCTTTCTGCACTAATGCCCGAGGTCAATCTCTTTAGCCCACTGCCATCTGAATTCATCATGTAGATGTCCCTGTTGCCATTTCTAAAGGAATCGAATATGATGTTTTTCCCATCACTTGTCCAGGACCTGGTGATGTCCATCACTTCATTGTTAGTGAGGTTTCTCTGGTTTGAGCCATCGATATCCATGATGTAAATTTCCCAGTTACCATCTCTCCTGGAGTTAAAAATAATTTTGTTCAGTTGATGTGACCAAGAGGGTACCAGGTCTACCGAATCGTTTCTGGTGAGTCGGATTTTGCTGCCACTATGGATATTCATGATGTAGATATCGTTGTTCCCTTCCAAGTTGGAGTCAAATACGAAACTCTTTCCATCAGGAGACCAGGATGGGTGCAGTTCTGTTGCATCGTTAAAAGTCAATTGTTTCAAACCTGTTCCATCAGCATTTATAAGGTAGATCTCTGTATCACCGTCACGGTTTGATGGGAACAAAATTCTTGTGCCATCCGGCGACCAGGCTGCCTGGGCATATAATTGGGCAGCTTCAAAAACCAATAAAGAAAATAAAATCAAAATTCTGAACTTCACAACACAAATCTAAGAATAGAAAATATGAACATGCTCCAAAGGTTGTACAGATAGAAGCAATTGGACTGAATTTCATCTAAATAAGCAGATATATTTTTATTGACTATTTTATTTTCAATTAGGTATATTTTTATTTACCTTTGGATTGTGATCATAGAATG
>CBDVAV010000543.1:0-3864 GCA_965372055.1 uncultured bacterium
AAAAGAATTAGGATTTTAGCGAAAGGAAGGGGAAGGGAAACTATGTTAAGAATATCAATTTTATTATTTCTATCACTTATGATGGGTTTGATGGTAGTTTCAAGTATTTTTTAATACAGATAAGCAAATTGCCTAATGTTAAAATTAGATTTTTCTTTCATAAATAACGCGGATGGCGGAGAACATCACCACTAGTGAGAATAAAGAAAGTGTCATCATACGCTTTAAAGATACAGGCCCTGGGATACCCGATGATATCAAAAGACAAGATTTCCGATCCCTCTTTTACTGCCAAAGATGTTGGTGAGGGTAATGGATTAGGGATGGCTATCACGCATGGGATATTGAAAAACATGGAGGTTCCATTGAAGTGCTGAGTGAAAAGTGAAGGGCAGTTAGTTTATGATAAAACTACATAAAATTGGTTAAAATTTTGAGGGGGTTAAATCACAATCCTTTTCCTGTTTCAGTTTTTAAATAGGTTTCCCTTTCAGTATATTTAATAGTGAGAAGTGTTGATGAAAACCAAGTATAATGTATAAAAAGGCCCAGTAACTTGATTAGATATCAATCAAAAACGATATGTGTATAAATTTATTTCCATTGATGAGAAGTTGGATACGAATATTTTTATCTGTATTTGTATTGATTATTTCAGGCACAATAACATTCCCACAGGCCAAAATTGCATTGACAGGGGAAGAAAAGGCCTGGTTGTCTGAACACCCGGTTATCGACTTCTTCCTTGATGATCAATCCGCTCCCTATGAATACCGGGATGAATACGGCACTGCGGCTGGTATCATGCCCGATCTGCTAGATGTAATTGAACAGCGCCTGGGAATCCGCTTTCGACGGATATTGATTCAATTTGGTGCAGAGCAAGAGCAAATGTCAAAAGGGAATCGGCTGGCGAGCGGTATATGGGCACTACAAGGGATTGATCCAAAATGGCCCTACAACCATACTATAACTATCGTAAAGGGATATTTGTCTCTTTTTGGCAAGACTAGCAGTGACCAAAAAATGGATATTAGCCAACTGCGTGACAAGACTATTGCCATGATCCTGGGAATCAATAGTGAAATGGAAGAACGTTTGGGCGAGCATAACAAGGTTTTATCCATGGGTAGTACCCAGGAGTTAATAGGCTCTGTACTCTCAGGACACGCGGATTATTTAATGCATTATAGAGAAATCGTAAAGTTTAACCTGCGCCAAAGTCAGGCCACGGGAATTCATGAACTGCATACCTTTTCCGAACCCGACGATGGTGTCATTCTTGTGCGCAATTCAGACCCACTGCTGGTATCAATCCTCAACAAGTCTATCTCCGATATCGCGGACAAGGAATTACCACTTATACTAAGTAAATGGTATGGTCGGGTTGTGAAAGAATATTCATCAATATCCGAAACTCACCGTGCTTGGTTGGAGGAACATAAATCAATTAAAATAGGTGTGTCCCCCTCCTTTGCCCCTTTCCAGTATTGGGACAGTGAGGGAAAATATTCGGGTATGGTTTCTGACTTTGTCCGTCTATTGAGTGAACAATTGGAAATATCGATGGATCCAGTTCCCAATCTAACCTGGGCCCAGATTGTGTCCGCTGCTTACGAAAGAAGAATCGATGTAGTTCCGGGAATTGTCAAAACACCTGAACGGGCAGAAAAATTGTTATTTACTGAACCGTTCCTGAGTCTTCCGGTGGTGGTGATTGCTAACGAGAATTTTAAATCAATTCTGAATATCAATGACTTGGAAGGTGCCCGAATTGCGATCATTGAGAGAACTGTTCAGGAATCCTACCTCAATAAGGATTTAGCATATTTTGATCCCGTATACGTTGAAAATATTTCTGAAGCCATGAGAGCAGTGTCGGAGGGAAAAGCTGATGTAATGATGTATAATATAACCACTTTTGAATTTGCTCAACGCCAGTTGGGAATAACCAATCTCAGGGTGGCAGCAACAACTCCTTATAACTTTGATTTGGCCATAGCGGTTAGAAAAGATTGGCCTGAATTAGTCCATATTTTGCAAATTGCTTTATCCAATCTCAGTGACTCTGAAAAATCCTTGATTTATGAGAAATGGACAAATATCCAGATCAAGCGCGAAATTGATTGGGTAAAAATGGCCCTCTGGGGCTCAGGATTATTGATTATCAGTCTGACAATTGTAGGATTTATTATCAATTCAAATAGAAAACTCTCCAAGGAAATAAAATTTCGAAAAAAAACTGCGGAAGAGTTAAAGAATGCCAGGCAAGCAGCTGAAAAAGCTCTTGGAGATTTGAAAGACACTCAAACTCAACTTATTCAATCAGAAAAAATGGCATCTCTTGGACTACTTTCAGCTGGCATTGCCCATGAAATAAATAATCCCATAAATTTTGTTAGTGTCGGTTCGGTCAGTATGGCAAATGATCTTAAAGAACTGATGCGGCTGCTGGAAAAATATGAAGAATTGGGAAACGCTAAAGATGCCATCAAATTGAAGGAAGAGATCAATGATTTAAAAACCGAGATAGATTATGATTTTATTAAAGAAAACCTGCCCCAGACTGTAGAAGACATTATCACCGGGGCAAAAAGAACCACAGAGATAGTAAAAGGATTGAGTAACTTCTCACGCATTGATGCCGAAGATCAGATTATGGCTGATCTTCATGAAGGATTAGACTCCTCTATAACCCTGCTGCAGCACGAGTTGAAAAATAAAGTTACTGTTATTAAAGACTACGATGATTCTATTGATAAGATACCATGTTATCCCGGCCAGTTAAACCAGGTATTTATGAATATCCTGAAAAATGCTGTCGATGCTATTGATGATATGGGCGAAATTATTATCAAAACCGAAAAACGGGCAGCTGACGTTGAGATTAGTATCAAAGACAATGGTTCAGGAATGAGCAAAGAAGTCAGAACTAAAATTTTCGATCCCTTCTTCACTACCAAAGATGTGGGGAAAGGCACTGGGTTGGGGCTGGCCGTCAGTTATGGTATCATTAAGAAACACAGGGGTACTATTGAGGTGGAGAGCCGTGAAGGAGAGGGGAGTGAATTTGTGATTATGTTACCAATGGAATCGTTGATGTAATAATTAATCAATGAGAATTAAACAACTCCTATGTAACATTTGGTAAAATGTAATGGTTGCCGTAAGGATGGCAATAGACCTACCCAGTTTAATGCACCCTTGAAACCAGGTTGGTATTTAAACAAGCTGGTTTTACAAAGAGGGTGATATATGTAACCCAGGAGGTGCCATTACCCTGTGAGATCCCTTATGATTGAGAGAGTAAGATGATCAAACAGAAGAACTATCTAACAGATTTTTCCAGGCCACAACATTTTAGGATCTATAAATAAAATGACTGGGTATTCAGATAAGCAAATTGCCTAATGTTAAAATTAGGTTTTTCCTTGATAAATCATGCCTTTGGCACATTTACCTTTACTATCAAACTAAACAAAAATGTTATGATAGCTCAAACAATAAGAAAATATTTGGAAAGCCAAACATCTGAAGTGAAGAAAGCCTGCAAACTATGTAAGAAGTTTAAAGACATATTGAAAGTCTACAAGCACTACAACCAACAATTACTGAGGGATCAGATTTATTCGGTGTCTCACTTAATTAATACACTCAAAAAAGATTTCGGATATGTTCCTGATAAAGTGTATACAATCTGTGCAAAGTTGACTCAAAAACTAAATAATGATGTAGCTTGCAAAGTGCCTAAAATAAGATCTATATACGATTAAAATTCTTTTATTTTTTAACCCTTTTTCTGCATATATCTTTTATATATAATAAATTAGTAATTGTATTAACTATTTTAAAAAAGGTAATTAA
>CBDVAV010000544.1:0-3859 GCA_965372055.1 uncultured bacterium
GGGGAGCAGGGAAGTGCTATGTATATTATTGTAGATGGAAAAGCAAAGGTACACGATGAAGATCATCTGTTTTCGTATCTCAGTGGAGGCGATTGCTTTGGCGAATACACGGTAATTGATGAAAAACAAAGGTCAGCATCGGTTACAATTATGGAAAAGACTACATTGTTCAGGCTGAGTATTGATATTTTTCAAGAATTGATAGTCAAAAACTCCGTATTTGTTCAAGGGGTTCTTCAAGTTTTGGTTGATCGCCTGAGAAACCTGGATAAAGTACAGACCCAGCTTTCAATCAGTAACCAACAACTAAAAGAGCAAAGTCAAAAAATCGCAGAAAAAAACCAAGAACTCAAGTACTTTAACCTAACAAGAACACGTGTATTGAGCATAGTGGCAGAAGACCTTAATAGCCCAATTCAGGAAATTCTTGAGATAATTGACAATAACGGAGTGGCACTGGCTGATAAGCGTGGAAATATAGACAGTATCGATGCCATAAAGACCAGGCTGGAGAAAATGGAAGACATTATCAAACAATTATTGAACTTGAAGGACTGGGGGATAGCAAATCCTGATTAATTCGGGATTAGGTTTCAAAATGCTCTACTGACCTCCCCAAATGAGAATTTTGAATGAATAAAATGCCTCCTTAAACTTAACTATAACCTGATATCATATATCATTCAGCCTAATATTAGCTATTCTTAATTTTCCGTCTTTTATATTTACCATTAATGACATTGTTCACCTTTCTATTGTTTACAGGCTTTGTGGCGTTTTATGCTACCTGGAAACTGCGTCAGGACAGACTAAATACCCAGGATGGATACTTTCTGGGTGGCAGATCACTGACGGGAGTGGTGATTGCAGGTTCTTTGTTACTGACCAATATTTCTACGGAACATTTGGTAGGAATGAATGGATCTGCCTACAAAAACGGGGCGATAATTATTGCCTGGGAAGTTACTTCCGCATTGGCACTGGTAGTGGCGGCCCTGTACTTTGCCCCCCGGTATTTAAAAATGGGACTGACCACTATTCCCGAATTTTTGGAAAAGCGGTTTGATGGCATGACCCGTACCATTGTTGCGCTACTCCTGATCATTTCTTTTGTGGCCACACTGTTGCCAATTGTACTGTATACCGGGGCCCTGAATATTGAGGCAATATTCGGGATTTCTGATCTCCTGAACATCAGTCAGGGAGATGGGATTTGGGTTACAATCCTTGTTGTAGGGAGCATTGGTGGGGTATATGCAATATTTGGTGGTTTAAAAATGGTTGCCTATACAGATACCATTAATGGCTTTGGTTTATTAGTGGCCGGACTAATGGTACCAATATTGGCTTTGATTAGCATTGGAGAGGGCAATGTATTGGACGGATTGTCCGAGGTTTTCAATAATAGCCCGGATAAATTCAATATTATTAGCCATGAACCCGGAATTGGGCCAAATGCCAGGTCAGCTATCCTGCCCTTCGAGGTTTTATTTACCGGGTTGATGGTTAATCAACTTTATTTCTGGACCATGCACCAATCCATTATCCAGAGGGTTTTAGGTGCAGCCAGCCTAAAAGAAGCTCAAAAAGGCTTGCTTTACACAGGGGCTTTAAAGATTTTGATCCCCCTTGTCATCGTTCTGCCTGGCTTGATAGGTTTCTATTACTTCGGGGACAGCTTGTATGACAATCCTGATAGTGTTTATCCTCAATTGGTCAAAAAGGTTCTTCCACCATGGCTGACAGGATTTTTCGTGGCCGTGATGATGGGTGCAATTCTAACTACTTTTAACAGTGCCCTCAACAGTGCTGCAACTGTCTTCAGCCTTGGGATTTACAAACGCTATATCCATAAGGCTGTTAATGAAAAAAGAATTGTATCCATTGGCAAATGGACTTCAGCCATCCTGGCCGTATTCGCAATTGGTATTGCTCCTTTTGTTGCCAATGCCCCGGAAGGGCTGTACCAACTACTTCAACAACTAAACGGCATATTCTTTATTCCAATTGCCAGTGTTATTATTGCCGGCTTCCTTTTTCCTAAGGTGTCGGCGTTTGGTGCAAAAACAGGATTACTATTTGGCTTGGCATTTTATGTTATCACTTATTATGTGCTGGAATTAGAGTTGCACTTTGTTCATATTTGGGGGATGGAATTCTTGCTAAACATCATAATTATGCATTTGGCTTCATGGCCGTTTACAAAGGGCAAATCATTTAAGATTACTGATGCTGGCATCCTGGATATAAGCCCATGGAAATATGCAATACCATTCAGCATCATACTGGTAATAGTCACTATGATGATGTATATTTTACTTGGAAATGTCTGACACAAAAAAAGTATTTAGAAACTATGACCAGTTGGAAGCTGGGGCAGCAGTAAGAGAGCATTATCGCAAAATGCGCCAAAATCAGACCTTGGAATATGTGCAAAAGGCCCACGAAAAGTATCTGACGTTTGATAAGCCGTTGGAATTATGGGATGCCATTATAGAGCTTAACAACCTGATCGACGTCAGTGACCCTGATCTGAATTTACCGAATATACAGCACCTGATCCAAAGTGCTGAAGCTTTACGGTCGGAGGGAAGACCCGATTGGATGCAACTGGTAGGCCTAATTCATGACTTGGGCAAGGTTATGTTTCTCTGGGGCTGTGATGAGGACGGAACCAGCCAGGCAGAACAATGGGGAATGGTTGGGGATGTTTTCGTCGTGGGATGTGCCTTACCTGATACCTGTGTTTATCCGGAGTACAATGCCTTGAATCCTGATATGAATGACAACCGGTACAATACTGCTTTGGGCATCTACAACGAAGGTTGTGGTCTGGATAACCTCACGCTGGCCTGGGGACATGACGAGTACTTATTTCAGGTACTTTCTCACCATAAAAACAATGGAATTCCCGAGGCTGGTATGGTAATGATACGCTACCATTCTTTTTATTCTTGGCATACCAGTGGAAGTTACACGAAACTAATGAATGATAAGGATAAGCAATATTTGGAGTGGATAAGGGACTTTAACCGTTACGACCTATATTTCAAAAGCAGCAAAACTTATGATCTAGACGAGATTCGGGACTATTATTTGCCCATCGCAGAAAAATACCTGGGTGATGGGCCTATCTATTGGTAGGTTGTGGTGTACATCTAGGGATCATTGTATAATTTCAATGACCAAGTTCGATCACTTATCAAATTAATTTCCATAAGTAGTTATGACAATCTCCGATAGTATTTTTGCCATGGGGAGATTCTCTTTAGATTTTATATTTTGAGGAGATTCAACTTGCTTACCATCTTTTAATATTCTAAATGCAATGGGAAGTATAAATCTTGACTTATAGTTTTTCTGATTTAATTTAGCCGGAATCCATAAGTTGGGCATAAGCTTTAATGTTCTAATTACTTCTTTTCCGCAACCATCTCCAATATCATTGATTACCCTGAAATTAGAAGCTTGACCAGATTTGTCTACTTCAAAAGATACATACACGGTTCCCATTGTCGAATTTTTTCTGGCTTGGGTGGGATATCTAAGTATTTTAGTAATTGTGTTGTAAAATTCTGATATACTTCCAATAAAGGTGGGTGGGGAATCTACTTTAGTCTGACTCCAACCTTCTTCCAATTCAATTGCATATTTTGTGGTGTCAGGTTTTATAAATAGTACCTTTCTTAAGTCGTAGTCAATTTTAAGGGAAAGTTCACCAGGAAGATCGTAATATTCCCAAATTCCTACTTTGAAACCATCATTAATTTGCCCTTTTTCATAATCATTTAAGACTTGTGTGGCGTCAGGGTTTTGTTGACAGATTGCTGGCATTATTAGCAAAGTCAAGAGAAATACT
>CBDVAV010000545.1:0-3848 GCA_965372055.1 uncultured bacterium
AATGATGATTTCAATTTATCCACTTCATCTTTTGTATTATACATGGCGAATGACACCCTGCAGGTTCCATGTATTTTGAATATCTCCATTAAGGGTTGAGTACAATGATGGCCTGCACGTATAGCAATGCCATCTTCAGAAAGAAGTCCAGCCACATCATGGGGGTGAATTCCCTCAAGATTAAAAGATAATACTGGTGCTCTCTTTTTAAAATCCCCAAGAATTTGGAGGTTATCTATACCTGACAAGGCCTCAAAAGCATAATTTACCAGTTCAATATTATGATTGGTAATGTAATCCCAACCTATTTTTTCAACATAATCCAGTGCTGAAGCCAGGGCTATGGCCCCGGATACATTTGGTGTTCCGGCTTCAAATTTAGCGGGAGCGTCAGCAAATATTGTCTCTTCGAAACTCACATTCTTAATCATGCCTCCACCATACTGAGCAGGTGACATTTTATCTAAATAATCTTCCTTAATGTAAAGCACCCCTAGGCCTGTTGGTCCATAAACCTTATGTGCCGAAAAAGCCAGGAAATCACAATCCATTGATTGAACATCGGTTTTATAATGGGGAATACATTGTGCTGCATCAACAAATACAGGGATGTTTTTTTTATGTGCTGCCGTAACAATCTTTTCCAGATCTGAAATATATCCCAGGGTATTGGAAACAGCAGATACTGAAACTAATTTGGTCTTGTTGTTCAACAATCTATCATATACTTCAAGATCGAGTTCACCATCACTATTAATGGGGATCCTCCTTAATTTCGCTCCTTTTTTGATACATATTTGTTGCCATGGAATAAGGTTGGAATGGTGCTCCATTTCGCTAATCACCACCTCGTCATTTGCATTAAGAATAGGTTCTAAATAAGCCATCAACAGCTTATTGACTGAATCAGTGGTGCCTGACGTGAATATTATGCTATTTTCGGATTTGGCATTGATGAATTTCGCTACATTCTTCCTAGCCTTCTCATAGGAAGAGGTTGCCTGGGTAGCCGGCCAGTAACCACCACGATGGATATTGGCATTATAGCCAGTGTAATAATCCTCAATACACTTAATTACTTGCCAGGGCTTTTGGGTGGTGGCAGCATTATCTAAATAAATAAGAGGCTTGCCATAAGGG
The DNA here is from genome assembly GCA_965372055.1 of uncultured bacterium. Taxonomy (GTDB): domain Bacteria; phylum Bacteroidota; class Bacteroidia; order Cytophagales; family Cyclobacteriaceae; genus CBDVAV01. Next base: position 1,141 of record CBDVAV010000545.1, read on the forward strand.
TTCTTTTGTTTTAGAATAGGAAAGTCTGCCCGTATTTTATTGACATCCAACATACTAGGAATTGTTAATCAAATCCTGCTTTGCTGATTCAAACTCCTCTTTTGTGTCAATATCCATAGTGATGAAATTTGAATCAAGGTTAATTTCTGTAACATTTTGTGGGTGGCCTTTGATCAACCCTTTACACCCCTCCATTTTCTCATGGCTCAGTATTTCTGGCTTATAAGTGGTTGAAAATATTACCGGATTGCCCCTTTTGCCTTGGTAACAAGGTATAACAATGGCATCTGGATTTGATTGCTTAGCATGATTAAACCCCTTGATGATTTGATTATACTCATTGGGTTTAATAAAAGGCATATCGGCCAGGCAAATCATTATTCCATCGGCTTCTGGTGAAACTTTTTCGACCCCGACTTTAATCGATGAGGTCATACCGGTTGCAAAGCCTTTGTTATGTACTGTTTTAACAGGATAATTATTACTGTCTAGAAAAAATTGTATCTCTTTAAACTGATACCCCAAAACCACAACTACTTCATCTGCTTCACTTGCTAAAAGAGCCTCCAGTGTGTGAGCGAGAATTATCTTTCCCTCTAAAGGCATCAATAATTTATTTTTACCTTCCATTCTTGAAGACAATCCGGCAGCCAATAATACACAAGAAACCATTATTTTCTTTTCTCCAATATTTCAACGTACTTATCGGGTTCTTTATCAAAGGATATTTTGCATCCATCGCAGCAAAAATATACAGTATGTCCACTATATTCTACGGTATGCTTAGCTTCAGTGATTGATACCGGTATATTACAAACCGGGTTGATGTAGCAATTGTCCCCCATGATCTGATCCCTATAACTTTCTTCTATTTCTTTACTTTCGGAGGTACCTTTTGACTCCAGTTGTCTTCTGAAATTCGCAATTACATCTGCCAAAATACTGATGGCAATTTCTTCAGGTAATTTGGCGTTAATATCAATTCCCACGGGTGTTTTGAGTTCCTTTAACCTTGCGGAATCCACCCCATCCATTTTTAAAAAATCCATTACCTTCCCTGACTTCTTTTTACTGGATATAAATCCAACATAATTACTTGAAGTAAGTAAAGCGTTTTTAACCGCTTCCTCATCATTCTCACCCTGGGTAGATACTATAATAAAGGTATTGTTATCAACAAGGACACTGGAAAAATCCGAATTTGAATCAATAATTTTCACATCAGGGAACATGGCCTTATCGGTAGTTTTCGCCATTACAGTTACCCTTTGGTTAGCGGCAATTGCAATTTTTGCCAATGCCCTTGCGATGTTTGACTTTCCTACAATAACAATGTGCGGATTTGGGATTACAGGTTCAATAAATAGTTCCATACTTCCTCCACTATGACAGGTCATTTGATATGTTTTATGCTCATCGTCTTGTGAATCACCGTTTTCAGGTGAAATCTTCACAAGTCGCGATCTTTTATCTTTAATGGCAGCAATACCTTCTTTGATGGCGATACCCTTAACACAACCTCCACCAATCCATCCGATTAAGGTACCATCTTTTAGAATAATAGCCTTATCCCCCGGCTTCCCTGAACTTGGGGTTTGTCTAGAGATCACCTGGGCAATAGCAAGATCCTCCCCCAAATCGAGGTATTTCTTCAATTGACTTATAAATTCATTATACATCAGTAAGATACTTTTCCAGTTGCAATAAACTATCCAGGTTGTGTGCAGAATGAAATTCATCTATAAAAGGAAGGACACTTGCCATTCCTTTTTGTACCGGGGCATATCCTTTCATTCCTTTTAAAGGATTAAGCCAGATCAACTGACCCGTCCTCATTTTGATTTTTTTAATGGCTTCGGAAAGGATGGATACATTCCCGGTATCCAATCCATCACTTAAAATTACCACAATGCTGGATCGTGATAAAATTTCTTTGGCATATTTTGAGTTAAACTCCTGAAGACATTCCCCGATTTTTGTTCCCGATGACCAAGATTGAACCTGGTTGGTTATTTTGATCAGTACCTCATCCAGGTTTTTCCTTTCCAGCATTCGGGTGATCCTGTTGAGGCTGGTGCTAAAGGTGAAAGCTTCGATTCTTTCAAAATATTGCCTTAAAACGTAAATAAACTTTAAGAGATAAAAACTGTATTTATCCATTGACCCGCTTACATCAAGCAGCATTACCAGTCTCCTTTTTATGGGTTTACGTTCTTTATATATCAATTGTTGAGGCCAGCCTCCTCTTGAAATACTGTTGCGGATGGTTTTGCTGAAATTTATAGCATTGCCTCTATTTCCATTATTTAACCTCCGTTTCAGTCGGTAACTCATTTGTTTCCAGAGGTTTTGTGCCAATTCCTCAAAAAACTCCGTTTCTATTTCACTTAACTTTGAAAAATCAGTTTTCCTTAATCTTTCAGTAACATTAGCCCCGGTCATGCTCTTGCCTTCCAGTTTATCACCATCACTATCGCTGTTTTTAGTTCCCATCATTATCAGTGTACCAGGAGTATTGTCCTCTTTTTGGAACTCACTTTTAATGGTAATCTTTTGCTTTTTTAGCTCACCAAGGTTACTCCAATAATCCTCAAATAACTTGTCGAATTTTGGAAGATCTTCCACGCATCCACAACAAATTGATTTTAATCCATACTTAAACTTTGTCCTATTGGCAATTAGGCCCAACTCAGCGGCTGAAACAGTGC
>CBDVAV010000546.1:0-3842 GCA_965372055.1 uncultured bacterium
ATTTTAAAACAAAAAGTAAAACAAACATTTGAACAAGTATGAAAAAATTATTATTTATTGTGATAGCAATAGGCATTCTTTCTTTGAATGCTATATCCCAGCCCAGTCTTGATTGGGCCATAGCACCAGCTGGGAATAGTTCTGATATAGGAAATTCCATCACCTCGGATTTGTCAGGAAATGTTTATCTAACAGGTTCGTTTCAAAGGTACTGTAGATTTTGATCCTGGAATAAATACAATGGATCTCACATCCAATGGAGCAGATGATATTTTCGTGCTCAAGCTGGATGCTTCTGGCAATTTTCTTTGGGCAAAAGCTATCGGAGGAACTTTTACAGAATTGGGTAACTCTATCACCACTGATGCCTCGGGGAATGTTTATCTAACAGGTTCGTTTCAAGGTACTGTAGATTTTGACCCTGGAATAAATACAATGGATCTCACATCCAATGGAGCAGATGATATTTTCGTGCTCAAGCTGGATGCTTCGGGGGATTTTCTTTGGGCAAAAGCTATCGGAGGTGATGGTGGTGATGGCGGTAATTCCTTAACCACTGATGCTTCGGGAAATGTATATGTAACAGGTTGGTTTCAAAACACCGTGGATTTTGACCCTGGTGCTGGAGTAGTCGAGATAACCGTTCCGGGACTTGCTGACATGTTTGTCTTAAAATTGGATGCTTCCGGTGAATTTGTTTGGGCAATATCCAATCAGTTTACTTCTGCGGGCGAAGGGGACCATCCAAATGGCTGGGGCTTAGGATATGCCATTACTGCCGATGATTCCGGGAATATATTACTGACTGGTAAATTTAGTGGAACCGTAGACTTTGACCCGGGAGAGGGAACAGTGAACCTCTCTTCCCCGGATTCTAATATAAGCGGTATTTTCGTTCAGAAACTGGATGCTTCGGGGAATTTAATTTGGGTAAAATCTATGGAAGGAACTATTGTAACAGGTTCCACTCAGATGAGTAGGGGCAATTCCATTGGTACAGATGCTTCAGGCAATGTATATCTGACAGGTGCTTTTAGAGGTAATGTTGATTTTGATCCGGGAGCAGGGGAAATGATACTTACACCTATTGGATCCACTTATGCCGACATTTTCGTGCAAAAACTTAATTCCTCGGGGGAATTGCTTTGGGTAAAAGCCATGAGAGGTACTGGTAATAAAAGTGGAAAGTCCATTTCTATTGATTCCTATGGAAATGTTTATTTAACAGGTTATTTTTGGGGGGATGTAGATTTTGACCCTGCTGATGCAACAACTGAGTTGCTCTCATCTAATCCAATGAACAAGCTTGATATTTTCGTGCAAAAATTGGATGCTTCAGGGAATTTACTTTGGGTCTATGCTATGGGTGGAACGGATCATGATTTTGGCAATTCTATTATTGCCAATGTTTTAGGAGAGGTATATGTAACGGGTTCTTTTAAATTTACAGCAGATTTTGATCCAGATGCAACAGGAGAATTGAACATGACGACGGCTAATAATTCTACGGATTTTTTCGTACAGAAGATTTCCCAGCCTGCATGTACTGCCCCAGCACCAAACTTAACAAGCCTGGGTGATTTAAACGACCAGTGTTCTGTGTCCCTGCCAACGGCACCTATCGCCACTAACAGTTGCGGTACTTTAAATGGAACGCCTAATGTAAGTTTCCCAATAACCACCAGCGGAACCACGTTAGTCACCTGGACTTTTGATGCAGGAGGCGGAAACAAAGTTACCCAGACCCAAAACGTGACCATTAATGATGTAACCGCACCTGCGATCGGTGCGGACTTGGCAGAGCTGCCCGGCGAGTGTTCCGTGGCCATGCCTGTGGCTCCGACCGCAACAGACAACTGTTCGGGTACCATCATCACCGGGACACCGGATGTTTCCTTCCCTATTACTTTCCAAGGCACCACGGTTGTTACCTGGACCTATGAGGACGGTAACGGGAACAAATCAACCCAAACCCAAAACGTGATTATCGATGATGTCACAGCACCGGAAGCCGATGAGGTGACTGGGTTAGCAGACCTGAGCGGAGAGTGTTCAGTGGCCATGCCCACGGCACCAACCGCAACAGACAACTGCTCAAACAGCATTACAGGGACTACGGATACTACTGTATTCCCGATCACAGCCCAGGGCATCACAACAATTAGCTGGACCTATGACGATGGTAACGGGAACAAATCAACCCAAACCCAAAACGTGGTTATCGATGATGTCACGGCACCGGAAGCCGATGAGGTGACCGGGTTAGCAGACCTGAGCGGAGAGTGTTCAGTGGCCATGCCAGCGGCACCAACTGCCACCGACAACTGCTCAGGCACCGTCACCGGAACACCAAATGTCACTTTCCCTGTAACAGCCCAAGACACCACGGTTGTTACCTGGACCTATGACGACGGTAACGGGAACAAATCAACCCAGGCCCAAAACGTGATCATTACTGATGTAACCGCACCTGCGACCGGTGCGGCATTGGCAGACCTGAGCGGAGAGTGTTCGGTGGCCATGCCTACGGCACCCACTGCTACCGATAACTGTTCGGGCAGCATCTCCGGAACGCCGGATGTTGCTTTTCCGATAACAGGTACCACAACAGTTACCTGGACATTTGAAGACGGGAACGGTAATACTTCAACCCAAACGCAAAATGTTGTCATCACTGATGTAGCTGCACCAGAAGCGGATGCAGCAGAATTGGCAGACCTGACCAGTGAGTGTTTGGTTGCCATGCCCACGGCACCCACCGCAACAGACAACTGCTCAGTCATCATTACCGGGACTACCAATACTATATTCCCAATAACTGACCAAGGCACCAGGGTGGTTACCTGGACCTATGATGATGGGAACGGGAACACCACGACCCAAACCCAAAACGTGATTATCACACCAATTGATAATACAGTCGCTCAAAACAATATCACATTAACAGCAAATGCCGATGGCCATACTTACCAATGGGTTGACTGCAACAACGGCAATGCTCCAATATCAGGGGAAACAAGCCAGAGCTTTACAGCAGATTCGGATGGAAGCTATGCCGTTGAAATCAACAATGGAAGCTGTACGGTCACTTCTGATTGTATTGAAATGACAGTCATGGGCATATCGGATGATTTAAATGAACTGGGGATCACGGTGTACCCGAACCCTATTACCGACAGGTTGAACATAGACATAGGGGAAAACCGAAAAATACAAATAGAAATATTTGACAACAGCGGTAAAATGATAATTTCCAAATCAACAAAGCGGAAAATAACAACCATAGACCTGAGTGGATATACCCCGGGCACCTATTTCATCCACTTGACCAATGATGAGTTCCGTACAGCAAAAATTTCAAGGACCATAATAAAAAAATAAAACCATGAAAAAAACATTAATATCAGCCATGTTCATTTTATTGTTGATCCAAACCGGGTGCGATAAAAGCAAGGGCATTTTACCAGTTGACGAGCAACAGGAAACGATCAACAAATTAACGGGCAATTGGACATTGAATACCGGGGGGGTTGTACTGGACGGGGTGTCCATTGCCGGCTTCGAGGGGTTCACCCTAGCCTTGGGCGACAGGACATATACCACCCAAAACGGGAATGATGTCTGGCCTGTCAGCGGCACCTGGGACTTCAAAGCCAACAGCTTGACCATATTGACCAGGGACGACGGCGTAGAGATGTCATTGAGCACAATAAGCGACAATGAAATCACAACACTGTCCGGAAAAAAAGTTGTTAACTCACAAATAATACACCAGATGCAATTATAGACTCCAGCCACTAAGAACTAACACGCGACAGAAACACAAACTCAACACCATCTAC
>CBDVAV010000547.1:0-3833 GCA_965372055.1 uncultured bacterium
CCTATGGGGAGAAATTGAATTATTCTTTGGATTAAAAAACTCATAACCTAATTTCAATTTGATGATGTCAATTTTATACAGCAACCCTGCCCGTGGAATCAAACTAAATCCTTTGTCAGGTTTTCTTTTAGCACCAGCATAATCACCCCAGGTGTAACCACCCCTTAACTGAATAAAAAATCAGATATTTGAATCATTGATCATTTTCCTCAACTCATACCCGGAGCTAACCAAGAAACGCCTTTCTGCAAACTGGAACCACGCACCTCCTGGGTCTTGTATCAGTATCTTTTTTTTAAATCCTCTAAGGTCGAATGCTATAAAACCATAACTGCTTTTTTTTGCATTTAATAAGCCCATATCGAACCCCCAAAAGATATCTTCATGATTGAAACTTGTATGAAATGACAAGCCAAATTGATTTTGGGCCTCAAGTTTTGTTTTTGACAAAAAGACAATGCTGAAAACAAAAAAAATGTAAAATATGAGTCTTTTCAATTTGCTTCTTATTTCATGGTAATTTTGATTTAAAGGTCAGTGTATATAATAAATAGTCATAATTGATTTTCACAACCTCAATTTCAGAATTGCGAAATTTGCAATTCTATTTGCACTGGATTCATGCCTCGATAGGAATAGCTTTGCCAACCTAAAAGGTTTAGTAAAGCAAGCTCTTGGTGGCACATACAGATATTGTCCAGCGGGGATTCAGCTCATAATTGTGACCAACTTCTCTTTAGCTCCTTTATTCCCAGATAATAAAATGTGATCGTCAATATCATTAGTAGATGTGTAACATCATTTCGGTCCATCCAGGGGTGGATATTGATCTTCATGATTTGAAATACTACGGAAGGGAGCATAATAATTATACCCCAAAAGAAGTAACGAAAGTCTCCGTATTTTCTTTTTTGGTAATAAAAAGATAAAAGACCCAGAAAGAAGATCAAACCAATAGCAGCATTGATAGATGGGACCAGCAATCCTTTACCCAGGTCTGATTCAACGTTGGTGGAAGTCATTATAAAGATAAGTGCCAACAATGAGATGAATAATTTTACCGATGAAAATATTTTCAGTTTTCTTCGTACAGAAAAATTATTGTGAATGGACAACATTGCCTGCTCTACCATATATATGGATATGATTGAAAAGCTCCAGGGAATGATTTTTCCATAAATTCCCCAGTAATTCCATAATAAATGCCCAAATCCACCAAAGAACAGCCCAACTCCAAAAACAATGTAAAACCGATGCCAGTACTTAAAGAATGGCTGATTATTGGAAATCCCCTTGATCCGATATGCCAAGTAGATTGCAAAGAGTGATAAAATCTCGTTTCCAATAAAGGCATTGGGCTCAACAAGGTCAAACCCCCAAAGGTTGAATACTATTTTGTCAAAGTCTTTACCGATGAGCAATTGAAATATAATCGTTTAATCCCTCTTCGCATGTGCTACTGTAGCCGTGAAGGTAGTGTTAATCTTGCCATTTTTTATAGATAAAGAATATTAGCATTACCACACCTATAAATATTTCTTGATCAACTTAAAGGTTATTGTATTTACATTCATTAAAAACCTTCTCATCCAGTTCCACACCAAATCCTGGCGTATTAGGTACTTTCACACACCCGCTACGTCCTTTATACCCGATCTATTCTACATATGAAGCAACAAGGCTCTGAATTTCTTGCATGTAAATACTCGACCTCAGTTTCAGTATCAAAAATATTGGCAATCAAATCATCAACATCTTCATTCCCAACCAACTTTGAAAATACCATTTTTTGATTGGAGTTATAGCCAATGAGGGTTAAGGGAAAGTTCACTTTATCCTTCTTTATTTCTATGGGGAATTTATAGATGTCTGCATAGGGCTCAACCTCTTTGGAATCAATGAATACTGGCCCATTTTGATTAAAGGCATTATTTTTTTCGAATGGTGAGTGTAAAAACAGCAAACGCTTATCAATGCCAGGGTTAAAAGGTTTTAGTGACAGGCGGCAGGGCCCAACTCCTGTGGCAATTTCTTCAACTACTTCGTGGCCAAAACTGTCCATTCGTTCATTTCTGATTTTGTCTGCCAATGACTTTTCAAGGGGTATTATTTTAAATTTGTTCATGATTGATTTTTTTATAAAAATCCACACTTCCCATACTTGAAACAACCCGAAAGTTGCTGAATGTTCAAAAGGTTAAGCCAAAGCAAGTTGGATGGCGATAGGTAAGAATATCTCACACAATCCCTGTTAGATGGGTCAGAAATTTCCTAATTAATTAAATTGTTCACCTGATAGAATTCCACTATCAGTCACGAAGCTTAATGTCGAACTCTAATATATTTTTGTAGCTTTCGAGTACTCGGCTCACCACCATAGAGATTACCGTATTTGTCTGCAGTTACAAATTCTGCTCCATTGCCCCTGGTGCTGCGCGGATCACCAGTCGGTAGCATGATGAAGTAGTGCACCCATCCGGTATGGGCATCCCCAATTCTTATCCCCATTTCCCATCCAGGATTCTGTACATCATCAGATTCAGAATCTGAAACATAGATATTGTCTTGTTCATCAAAGAATATACCACTTGGTCTTCCAAATTGAGTCCATTGGGCAATGAAATTTCCTTCCTGATCGAATATTTGCAGACGGTTATTGCCTCGATCGGCAACAAATAACCTGCCTCGCGAATCAATTGCCAGCGCATGTACGGTTCTAAACTCACCAGGGCCATGGCCGGTTTTTCCCCATGACTTGATAAAAGTCCCATCACTGGAATATTTCATTATACGGTTGTTGGTATTTTCCGCATGACCATCGGCAATGAAGATGTCTCCGTTATCAGCTACAACCACATCTGCCGGAGAATTGAACTCGTACTCACCGGTTCCAGGAAACCCCTGTTTTCCTAATACCATCAACACTTCACCTTTCGGGCTGAATTTAATGACCTGATGTCCACGAGTGCCTTCAGGCTTCCGTGCTTCGGAGACGGCATCTGTCACCCACACATTCCCATCATTATCAACATCAATACCATGAGGCCAGATGAACATACCACCACCGAAGCTCTCCACTACGTTGCCCTCCTGATCGAATTTGATCACCGGATTCAAATCCGAATCAAGACATTCGTCGCCGAAGCGCTCTCGTGCAGTGGCATCGCACCGAATAATAGCCCAGATATATTCACCATTAGGATCGACGGTTACATCACCAACGGCTCCCATGGTTCTTCCATCGGGTAGCTTAGCCCAGGTTTCTACCACACGATAGGGATTTGGATAGGGCTGAGCAAAAGTTTGGATCCCGGGAAACAGCAATACATACAACGCTACCCTTTGAATTGGATTTAAACAAAATGTTTTAAAATTTATATTGAATATGTTCATAACATGATAGATTTGTTTGGTAGTTAGACTTGGGTTTATCTAATAAATTATACCCTGCATAACACATGGTTTTACAACTCAAGTTACCAAATTTCGTTTACTTCCGTGCAATCAATCGCCCAGAGTCCTATGGATCGCAAATAAATAATTCCATCTGATACCTCGACGGCCCTGCCTCGGAATTGTCAAATTTTTGTACTTGTTAAGTACCCCCCCAATCCTCAAACTGGGTCTCATAGACCATATTTATGGATGTCCGTATATCCTTAAACCAATATATCAACCACCCCATTCACCATCCGTATAAAATATTCTGGTAGGTGATGGCCTTTTTTAATACCTTAAACTTTCAATATTCAAACCACCCATTTTATGAAGAAATATAATTTATTTGATCTATCAAAAGCATTTTTGACTATCTCAGTTGTTTTTTTCGCATT
>CBDVAV010000548.1:0-3830 GCA_965372055.1 uncultured bacterium
GTTTATCCAACTTTCTTAATGCTTGTTTAACAGTTGAATCCTTTATGATCAGGTGATCTCTATAATTCCTCAAATCTGTAGGACTTTAATATTTGAAATGCTTCGGCATATTCTACTCCGCACGATGCACCTCTATAAGTTGCAAGTGCCCGAATGTTTCTTTCTGATCTGGGAAAAGGATGTTCACCAAGTTCAGAGTGATAACATCTCATTAATTCTATTTTTTTATCCATTTGTTCAGAAATATCTACAAAACAGTTTGGAACAAAAGCTTTTTCAGGTAATGCAGGAGCGAATTCAGTTTCTGAGATACATTCATACATTAAAACTTCACGCAAAAAAGGGTATCGGAAAGATTTAGTACAGGCCATCACTGCCCCGAATACCACCCTATGATCCGAATGAGCATCGGATCTGTTCATTACATAAATCCGTTCTGGTCGAAACTCTTGAAATATCTTTGATATTTTAGGCACCATGGTAGGTAAATCTTGTGAACTCAACTGCGTTGTTGGATACCCCAGATTATATACTTTTGTGTTAAGCTGCTTTGCTATAAAATCTACTTCTTTTTGCTTTGAACTAACAATATCAGAACTAAACCCGTGCTCTTCGGATATATTAGTAACAATCAACCAAGCTAGATCATCCCCTATATTTTTATGCCGGAGTAAAGTTCCTCCTGCACCTAGGACTTCATCGTCTGGATGCGCTGATATAATAATAACTTTTTTGCTCATTGAATGTATTCATTAGCAATAGGTAACACTTTAAATTCGTGTACAACTAACCAAATACTACTATCTGAAGTTTTAACACATATTTCACCATTTTCACCAATACTTAGCACTTTTCCTGGTTCATCGTTTTGTGGAGCGGACTTTCCAATCTTAGTTTTCCAAACTTTAATTTCATTTCCATTATGTAAAATATGAGCTCCAACATAAGGGCGAGTTAAAGCACGAACCAAATTGAAAATGGTTCCGCTATTCATTCGAAAATCAATTTCACCATCTTTTGAGTACCTTTTTCGCCAAATGTTTGCTAATTCATGGTTTTGTTTTTTCCATATAACATTACCATTGGTAAGTAAAGGCAAGAATTCTAAAACCTGATTTTTAGCTTCGTTTATTAACTTCTCATAAATAGAATAGGCATCATCTTCATCTGAAATTTTAATCATATTTTGACTTAAAATGTCACCAGAATCAGCGCCTTCATCCAATTTAATAAAAGTTGATGCACTTTCACTTAATCCCAGGGCCAAAGCCCATATGATTGGGTGCCTTCCTCTATTCTGTGGTAATTTTGCAGGATGATAACCTATTACCCCCATCGGTGGTAATTTCAATAACGGTAATTTGATCAAGGAAGACCAACCAAAGCAAAATATTATATCCGGTTTCAAATCTGATATCCAATTAACAATATGTTCATCATTGATATCTTTAACATAGTTCCAAGAAATGTTATTGGAAATAGCTAAATCAGAAAGATCAGAGTGGTCAGCATTAAATTTTGATTTGGATTTGGTAGCAATACCAACCACTTCCGTCCCTGGAATTTTCAGTATTGTATCAAGCATTATTCTGGAAAAATGGACACATCCAATAAAAAAAATTCTCATAAGTTGTAAAATTCTTTTTTAAGAATTCCATCTAACGGGAATGTTTTGATAATATGTTTTATTTTTTCAGATGCCCCTCCTTTACCATAAGGATTTTCAACATCTGAAATGGATTGAATAAAACCTGGAGAAAGCCCTTCTTTTATGGCTCCTGCAATACTTTTTTTACTTGGTAGACAGTCAATTACAGATTTTGCCTTTAACCTTCCTTTCTGGCGATCTCCAATATTAATTGTAGGGATTTTAAAACTAGGAACCTCGGTAAGTCCACTAGATGAATTTCCAACAACAACATCAACATACATTAAGGAAGATAAGTATCGTAGTTGTCCTAATGAGATGAAAGCACATGATTTATACGGACGGTCAATAACATATTGATCTATTAACTCAATGATAACCCTACCATCGGTATCAGCATTTGGTTTCGTAAAGATAATGTTAAGGTCCTCTATAGAATCAAGTGCACTTAGCAATGCTTCAAACTGAACTTTGGAGGTGTTATTTTCCAAGGTTACAGGATGAAAAGAAACCAAGGCATTTCTAAATCCAAGTTTAAAGTTGATAGCCTTCTCAAATTGATCTTTTCCAAGTAATTCCAAGTTATATACATTATCCAGTCCGGGTGACCCTGTATTAAATACTCTTTTAGGTTGTTCGCCAAGTTGAATTACCCTGTTTCTATAAGCTGAATTAGCCGTAAAGTGTAATTGTGCCATTTTGGTTATGGAATGACGAATTGGTTCATCTATCAAGCCTTCTGTGGCTTCACCACCATGGATATGTGCAATAGGAATACGACTAATCATTGCTGCTGCTGCTGCCGAGAAAATCTCAAAACGGTCACCTAATACAATAATGAGATCGGGTTGTAATTCCATATAAGCCTCAGAAAAAGAAATCATCCCTAAGCCCGTTGACTTTGAAATTCCAACAGCTGAATCTGAGGACAATAATATTTCTACTTTTTTTGAGATTGGAAATCCACTTTCCTTTATTGATTTATAAGTAAGCCCAAATTCCGGCGAGAGGTGCATCCCAGTCACCAGTAACTGAAGTTCCAAATCATCATCCTCGTGTACAGATTTAATCAACCAATACATAAGTCCAAATTCAGCACGAGTTCCAGTAACTATACAAACTTTCCGTTTAGTCATAATAATCAGCAGTCGAAAGTTTGCTAAATGCCGCCAAATCTTTTACAGCTTTCTTTCCTATAATATCATTCCATAACATTGGAGAAATAGCGTCACCAGGCCTTAAAATAATAAGATTCGCTTCTAATATCTTTTCCCCTTTTTTAACACCTGTTTTTAAATGAATGCTTTTTCTTACAATTCCAATGTTCTTCCTTTCACTATTTGAAGGTTCCTTTCTTCCTGAACCTGACATTGCTAACTCAATATTTCTAATCGTCTTAACCATTTCTTTTAATTCCGCAGGCTCTAATGACGCTCTATGATCAGGACCCGGCAAATTCCTATCTAAAGTAAAATGCTTTTCTATTACAATTGCACCCAAAGCAACAGCTGCAATGGGTACTTCTATGCCCAAAGTATGATCCGAATAACCTACCTCAACTCCACATTCTTTTGCTATAGTTTTCATGGCCAAAAGGTTCACATCCTCCATGGGTGTAGGATATTCAGTATTGCAGTGTAGAACCGTAATATCTCGAGTTGTTAGCTTATCTGAAGTTAAGACCTCCAATGCTGCTTTGATTTCTTCCATATTGGCCATACCTGTTGAAATTATAACGGGTTTGTTAAAGTTTGCCAATTTTTTCAAATAAGGGTAATTAGTGATTTCCCCACTGGGCACTTTAAATAATTCAAAATCCAATGAAAATAAATAGTCCAGTCCAACAGTGTCGAAAGCAGTAGAAAAAAACTTAATTCCCTTTGTTTTACAATAATCCATCAAGATTTCATGTTGGTCTGGTGATAACTCCAGTTCTTTCAGCATTGCATAATGCGATAAATCCTCATATCCAGTGCTTTCCTTTTGATAATCAGCCTTTTGAGCAATTTTGCTTACAATAGTTTCTGCTTTAAAGGTCTGAAACTTGACATAGTCAACACCTGCAGCAACTGCAGCATCAATAAGTGCCTTTGCTCTATCAATATTACCATTGTGGTTAACCCCAGCCTCTGCTATAATTACTACTCTATTCATTTATTACCCTGGCTGGGTTACCAACTAT
>CBDVAV010000549.1:0-3820 GCA_965372055.1 uncultured bacterium
AGTGCAATTTCCAATTTGGCCACGCCCTTATCATTAATAAAAAGACGTAAAGGAACAAGGGTGAGACCTTTTACCTGATTTTTCTTTAATATTTTTTTTAATTCTTTTTTCTTTAACAAAAGCTTCCGCTCCCTTATTGGTTCATGATTTATAAATCCCCCTTGTTTATACGGTGATATATGAATTTGTCTTGCAAATAATTCCTCTTCTATAAAAATGCAATACCCATCCCCTATACTAACCTTTCCCTCTCTTATTGATTTTATTTCTGTACCGGTCAAAACCAATCCTGCCACATATTTATCTAAAAGGACGTATTCAAAGCGGGCCTTTTTATTTCTTATATTAATATTGGAGTAGGTTGAGGACTTGTCCTTTTTCATGATTTTTCTAAACTAGAGAAAATCTTTTCCAATTTTTTCTTTTTTAGGATTTTTTGACCTGATTCCCCAAATGCAATCACTCTATTTTCTACAAAAACTTTAAATCTGCAAATCAGTTCATTTTTCACCATGCTTTTTACTTCTGATGCAATAGTTAGAATTTCACCGATCATGGCCGGGTTTTCGTGATGGATTTTTAGATAGGTACCGATACCTTCTTCGTCCTTATCTTTCATTTCCAAAACGTATTGTCTAGAGGCCCATTCGATATTTCTGGCCAATGCAAATGTTGAGCAAACATTGTGGACAGTATCGGCATTAAAAGCAGCAACGTCAGTATTATAAACCTCTACCTCCATTAACTTTTTGTCCCCTACCTTAAATATTGGTTTCATTCTGTCTAATATTTTAATCTGGGAAATGCCGAGGCTTTTAGGCTGGTAAATCTATTTTCCAGATATTTATAATGAGCTGCCATTGCCACCATGGCTGCATTATCGGTACAATATTCAAGTTTAGGGATATACGTGTCCCACCCCTCATTTTCTGCAACTATTTCTAATCGACTCCGCAAGTAACTATTAGCTGCTACCCCTCCTGCTATTGCTATTTCTTTCACTTTAGTCTTGTGGCTTACAGCAATGATTTTATCCATTAGCATTTGGATCAAGGTATACTGAATGCTTGCACAAATATCACTTAGGTGGTTATCTATAAATTTAGGATCTTTTTTGGTTTCCCTTTTTAAAAAATAAAGAAATGCTGTTTTTATCCCGCTGAATGAAAAATCAAAACCACGAACTGATGTTTTAGGGAACTTAAATTTCAACGGATCGCCTGTTTTAGCGTATTTGTCTATCAAAGGCCCTCCAGGGTAGGCAAAACCTAATAATTTAGCTGCTTTATCAAAAGCCTCACCCACGGCATCATCCAGGGTTTCTCCAAGAATTTCCGTTTTAAAGTAATCGTCAACCCGTACGATTTGTGTATGACCGCCGCTTACAATAAGGCATAAAAAGGGAAACCCAGGTCTGGGATCATCAATAAAATGGGCTAAAATATGGGCCTGCAAATGGTTTATTTCTATCAATGGTTTACCCAAGGCCAGAGATAATCCCTTTGCAAAGGATATCCCTACCAACAAAGAACCCAATAAACCAGGTCCCTGGGTAAAAGCAATGGCGTCTAATTGCTTTATATTAATTTTGCATGAATCCAATGCTTTTTGTACAACTGGCACAATATTTCGTTGATGTGTTCTAGAAGCAAGCTCGGGAACAACACCACCATAATTTTGGTGTTCAAATTGCGTTGCAATGATATTATTAAGAACTTTACCATTTTCAACAATGGCTGCAGATGTTTCATCACAAGAAGATTCTATGGCAAGAATAATTGGTGGCATAAACTAAACCTGAAATTTGGCACAAGTTATTAAAAATCGAATTGTTAAAACAATACTCTGGATACTTGGAGGGGGTATTACTCTGTTCTTAGTTGCAGCCGCTGCCATACAAATCCCTTATTTCCAAACCAAAATAGTGCAACAAGGTACAAAATACCTCACCTTAACAACCGGGTTCCCGTCCAAAATTAAATATATAAAGATCAGTTGGTTTGATGAACTTTCCATTCAAGGATTGAAAGTCTATGACCTACAAGATAGCGCAATGCTTTCTGTAGATGAATTAATCATAGATTTTGAACTCCGCAATCTTTTGGACAAGGAAAGCAGAAGGATAAATGGAGCAATATTCCACAGGGCCAAACTCAATGTCACAAGAGACCCTGATATACAGGAGATGAACATTTCATTATTTGTCAAAAAAATCAAAGAAATATTTAAACCAAAACCGGGTTCGAAAAAACCCACTTTGACTGTAGATTTTATCAAGCTTCATGACTCTTCATTTACTTTTAACGATCCCTTAAAAGACTCCATCGATAATGGTTTCGATTACAACCATTTTACCGTTGACAATATTGAGGGGGACCTGAGCAACTTTGCTGTCCGTTCCGACACTGCGGACTTTTATTTGCGAAAACTATCTGGGATTGATAAAATATCGGGATTTGAACTCCATAATCTAACTACAAACTTTCAGGTTTCCCAAAGTGCAATGAGCTTTGGGGAAATGGACTTGGATGCAGGAAGAAGCCATATATCAGATTCAGTTCACTTTGCTTATAATGGCACCAATAACTTGAAACATTTTAAGGACAGTGTAACAATTCATGCTAACCTGAATGAAGCCTTTCTTGATTCGAAAGACATTGCATTATTCTTTCCCAAATTGAAGAACTATAACAAAAGATACTCCATAAAAGCCAAAATCGATGGTAAAATCAGCAATATTAACCTTTCAGATCTCGAATTAAAATTTGGCAATGAAAGTCTATTAAGAGGAGAAGTCTCATTATCTGGGTTGCCCAAAATTAAGCAAACCTTTATCAACACTTCACTACTGCCCTCAAAAGTGCTTGCTTCTGATTTGGAACCTTATATCCCAGAGAATGCTTTTAACAAATTACAAAAGTTTGGCACTGTTACCTTTACTGGGAATTTATTTGGCTTCCCTTCTAACTTTTTGGCACAGGGAAGCTTTGTTACTGATTTGGGTAAAATCGATTCAGATATCAACCTGATATTTCCCGAAACAGAAAGCATGATTTATAATGGTAAAGTAATTACTTCAGATTTTGACCTAGGGGCTTTATTGGAAGAACCATCGTTAGGTTTAGTGAATATGCAAGGCGAAATAAATGGCCAGGGAACATCTTTGGAGGATGCAGATTTCAATTTTAACGGTAAAATCGAGAGCTTGGAAATCAATGGGTACACTTATAAGTTCATCGAAACAAATGCAAGGTTTGCAAAAGAGTTTTTTGATGGTGAGATATCTGTAAACGATCCAAACCTCGAATTTTCAGCTAAAGGGTCGGTTGACTTAAGGGAGAAGAAAAACCTTATCGCCATTAGCGGTAACCTTGAAGGAGCACGATTAAAAAACCTGAACTTAAGCAAAAAAGATTATTACTTACAAAGCGCAATCAACATAAATCTAAGAGGCCTCCATGTAGATAGCATTCAAGGGTTTGCTAAACTAAATAACCTCCACCTTGAATTAAACGGGAGAGAGTTGAACATCGATTCATTAATCTTGACCTCAACAAATGATATTAATGAAAGAACACTGAAAATACTTTCGCCAAATATTGAGATGGATCTGATTGGAGATTATAATTATTCCTCACTTTTTGTTGACGCAAATCTGCTATACCGCGAGTACAAATTGCAATTTTTAAATAATCATGATTCAATCCTCAACTATTACAAGGCAAAAGAACCTTTGTTAAATGGTATTTCATTTCTGGACTATAATATTAATCTGAATAACATCAACCCGATAATAAACTTATTTAACCCTAACATTTAT
>CBDVAV010000550.1:0-3819 GCA_965372055.1 uncultured bacterium
GATGCTGAAATGAATTCAGCATGACGGACGAGACAAATTGTATTCATCTAGGCAAGATTGGGTTGTAACCATTTCATGGCCTCCCGGTATACAATTCAGAATTACCAGGTAAAAACTCAAAATCCATGTTCAAAAATTACTTCAAAACTGCCTTCAGAACCTTTGTAAAGCAGCGAGGATATACATTTATCAATATCTCCGGGTTAACGATTGGCCTTGTTACCAGTTTATTGATTTTACTTTGGATTAATGATGAAGTTAGCATTGATAAGTTCCACACCAATGACACTAAACTTTATCAGGTATTGCGAAATATGTACTTGACAGATGGGCAAGTCTTTACTACAACTGCCGTTCCTAAACCACTTCATGAAGTCCTTAAAAATGAATATCCCGAAGTAGAACATGCTGTGCTTTTAAGCTGGGAGAACGAGTTATTGTTTCAACGAGAAGGGGAAACCCATCGTGAAAAAGGCCGGTTTGCTTCACCTGAGTTCTTCGAAATTTTTACTTACCCCCTGCTGGCGGGGGACAAAAAATCCATACTCAAGGATATTCACTCTGTTGTAATCTCTGAAAATATAGCATCCAAGTTTTTTGGGCAAGATTGGGCAAAGCAAAATGCAGCTGTCGGACAGACTCTCCGGATTGATAATCGCCAGGATTTTAAGGTGACTGGTGTTTTCGAATCAATAACGGAAATGTCGAGTTATCAGTTTGATTTTGTCATTCCGGTGGAGGAATATAATAAGAGAAACAGTTGGGTAGAAGATTGGGGAAACAATGGCCTGAGAATGGTGATGACTTTAAATAATGTTGTTGATATTGATGCCCTCAATGAAAAGATTGAACAGGAAATCAACAAACATACTGAACAAGGGGATAACCAGTTGTTTTTACAAAAATATTCTGAACAATATTTATATTCCTCTTTTGAAAATGGGGTGAATGACGGAGGTAGGATTGATTATGTAAAAACATTCTTTGTGGTTGCTGTCTTCATTCTTGTAATAGCCAGCATTAATTTCATGAACCTTGCCACCGCCAGGTCTACCGGCAGAGCCAAAGAAATTGGAGTACGCAAAGTACTTGGTGCCCGGAGGGGATCGTTGAGGATCCAGTTTATGACGGAGTCAATCCTGATGACCCTTGTTTCCACCATACTGGCAATAGCTCTAGTACAGTTGTTACTTCCGGGGTTTAACACGCTCACAAGCAAAAGTATTACCATCGACTACCTCGGTACTGAATTTTGGATTATTACTTTGGGAATAAGCCTATTTACCGGGCTTCTTTCAGGAAGTTACCCTGCCTTTTTTCTTTCTTCATTTAAGATAACCAAAGTGATCAAAGGCACATTAAGACATAGCAAAGGTGCGGCATTTTTTCGTCAAGGCTTGGTTGTCTTCCAATTTGGGATGTCTATACTTTTGATCATTGGAACCATAACAGTTTATAACCAAATCAGTTATATAATGTCCAAGAACCTTGGTTTGGATAAGGAGAATCTGCTTTATCTTGAACTGGAAGGTGAAACAGATAAAAAGTTTGAGACATTTAAAAATGAATTGTTAAAAATACCCCAAATCACAAGTGTCACTTCCACAAATCAGAATCCAATTTCTGTTGGACAATCAACTACCAGCCCTAAATGGGAAGGCAAAAATGAAGATGATCAACTTCTGTTCAATATCATCACCACAAATTTTGATTTTATAAAAACCATGGATATGGAGTTGATAGAAGGCCGGGATTTCATGGAGGAGTTTATCAATGATTCTGCCAGTTTCATTATCAATGAAGAATGTGCCGGGGTAATGGGGATGGATAATCCTGTAGGGCAACCGCTATCGTTGTGGGGAACAGATGGAAAAATAGTAGGCCTGGTCAAGGATTTTCATATGAGTTCGATGTATCAGCAGATCGAGCCCGTAATCATCCGGTTTGATCCGGAAAACAAATTTTATTGTTTTATGAGAATTGAAGGTGAGATAGGTAAAGTCTTGGCGGATATTGAAGCAGTCCATAAAGCTTTTAATCCTGCACTGCCATTCAACTACCAGTTTTTGGATGAAAATTACGAGGAAAGATATAGTAGTGAAAAGGTAATTGGAAAACTGTCAAATTATTTTGCAGCAATGGCAATATTTATTTCATGCCTTGGCTTGTTTGGCCTTGCCTCCTACACCGCGGAACAACGTACCAAAGAAATTGGTATACGCAAAGTGTTAGGCGCAACGGTTGCCAACCTGGTTTTGTTGCTGTCGAATGATTTTATCAAACTGATTTTAATAGCCTTTGTTATTTCCGCTCCAATAGCATTTTACTTTGCAAATGGCTGGCTAGAGAATTTCGTTTATAAAACAGAACTACGATTAAATGTATTCCTTGTTGCTGGTTTTGGTGCATTGATTATTGCCGGCTTTACCGTGGGTTTCAAATCACTACAGGCTGCCATTGCTAATCCCACGGATTCGTTGAAGGATGAATGAATCTTTTTGGGTTTTTAGTCCTCCTACGTTTCACTTCGGCGGATAAATATTTGGTTAATTGTTATTTGCTAATTGTCAATTACAGGTCAACTGCCATTTTCAAAGTGATTACTTCGATTGATTCCCTGGCTTCCTCCATCTCTTTGGAAAGATCTAAGTACCGCTGATTGTGCTTTGAATTTTCTCCAAATTCCCGATAATGTTGCTCATCCCTATAACCCGTGATAAAATAATATTCCAGTGGATTATCAGCATTTTGCCACACCCCTATCACTTTCACATCATTTTCATCATAAATTTTCTTGAATTCTGGAAATAGTTCCAGGCCACGGGGGCTGGAGACTGAAGCCTTTGCTGTCTCTTTGTACATTTTATAATACATAATTTTTAAGTTTTGGTTAAGTAATTATTGAGTCTTTAATGAAGTACCTGAGATTCTACAAGTTAAAAATTGTAAAATAAAACGACAATATCTCACCAGTCAATCTCCTTTTTGTCACGAAGAAACATTCCGGTAGGAATTGATTCGGCTATAGCCAACCATACTGCCGTCTCGGCACCTTTTTTTATTGATCTCGGGGCAGACTTGCCTCCCATATCGGTGCGTACCCAGCCGGGGCTTACCGCATTAACACTGACCCCCTCACCTTTCAATTCATTGCTCATTTGAATGGTAAGTGCATTAAGGGCCACTTTGGACATTCTATATCCTGCGTACCCCCCCGTGAGATCACTACGAGCACCCATACCACTGCTGATATTGATAAAACGACCATCATTACTCTTTCTAAGCAAGGGCAACATTACCTGGGAAATTTTCCATGGGCCGAAGAAATTCGTATCCATAGTTTGCTTAACCTCATTCAAGTTGGCTTCTAATACGCCTTTTTTACCTTTATAAACCCCTGCATTGTTGATCAATACATCCAATCGGCCATATTCACTTTCAATATGTGTCACTGCTGCTTTTATGTCGATATCATTGGTAACATCTAGTTTTTTGACCATTACTTTTGCTTTGATTTTTTTACTGGCCTTTAATCCCTTTTCCAGGTCGCGGGATGCTAAAATTATGCTGTGCCCAAGGATGGCAAGTTGTCGGCAGATTTCCAAACCTATTCCCCTATTTCCTCCTGTTACCAGGATAACCTTTTGATCCATTCTCAAATATATGGAATTTCGGGTTTTGGGTTTCCCCATAGGGACTCCTTTGGAGCGGGTTTCGAGTTTTGGGTTTTGGGTTTTGGGTTCTGGGTTCTGGGTTTTGGGTTCTGGGTTTTGGGTTTTCCCATAGGGACTCCTTTGGAGCGGGTTTCGGGTTTCGGGT
>CBDVAV010000551.1:0-3807 GCA_965372055.1 uncultured bacterium
CCCCATTCACAAAAGGGATCAATGGGTAAATTTGAATGGACAGTGGAGCTTTGCCTTTGATTCTCTGGATATGGGAATTGATCAGAATTGGGCATCAGGGGAGATGGGTTTTAATCAAACTATACAAGTTCCTTTTCCTTGGGGATCAAATCTGTCTGGTGTATCTGATGATGCTGACATAGGCTGGTATAAACGAGATATCAATGTGCCTTCTGAATGGAGGGAAAAAAGGGTGTTCGTCATCATCGGGGCATCGGATTGGGAAACACATGTTTGGTTGGATGGCAAACTATTGGGAAGCCACCAGGGTGGATATGTACCATTTGAATTTGAATTGACGGATCACTTGAAATACGATCAGGATATGACCTTGGTTGTGAGGGCAGATGATGCGAGACGACCACATACCTTATATGGGAAACAAGGTTATGGCAATGCCAGGGGCATTTGGCAAACCATTTATCTTGAAGCAAGAGGGCAGGAATATATTGAAGCCATACATTTTACACCAGATATTGACAACAAGCAAGTTAAAATCACAGCATATCTTCCCGAACCTGTTACCGGTGAAAAAGAACTGAATGTAAAAATAAAAGGATCTGATATTCCGCTTTCAGCCACTGTTACCTTTAAAAATGGCCAGAGCAAAGCCAGGGCCACCATCGATATTCCCAATCAAAGACTTTGGACACTTGACGACCCTTATCTATATGAGGTGGAAGCTGAGTATGGAGATGATGTATTGCACAGCTATTTCGGGATGAGAAAAATTGGTGTCACGAATTTACCAGGTACAGATATCCCCTACATCGCACTTAATAATGAACCCATCTATTTGCAGATGGCTTTGGACCAATCCTATCACCCCGATGGATTTTACACCTTTCCAAGTGATCAGTTTATGATTGATGAAATAAAGCGCAGTAAGTCCATCGGCCTGAATGGCATTCGGACACATATAAAAGTGGAAGTTCCAAGAAAGCTGTACTGGGCAGATAAATTGGGACTGTTGGTGATGGAAGATTTGCCAAACAGTTGGGGTGAGCCAGAGGAACGCATGCAAAAGGAGTCTACTTACACCCTGCGAGGGATGGTAAAGAGGGATTACAATCATCCATCTATTTTCTCATGGGTAATCATAAACGAAACCTGGGGTCTAAGTACTACCACTAGCGAGGGGAGAGAGTATCTTCCAGAAACCCAACAATGGCTGGTATCCATGTACCACTTGGCGAAGTCACTCGATCCAAGCCGCTTGGTTGAAGATAATTCCATCTGTTGCGGGAGAGGGCATACCATGACGGACATCAATTCATGGCATGTCTATCTGCCAGGATATAAATGGGATGAATATTTGTCCAATCTAAGTGATAGTACATTTGTTGGCAGTGGTTTTAATTATGAAGAAGGGTTTTCCCAGGGCAGTGAACCAAACTTTAACTCGGAATGCGGGAATGTTTGGGGTTACGAGGGCAGTGCTGGCGATGTAGACTGGAGTTGGGATTATCACAGGATGATAAACAGCTTTAGAAAGTATCCTAAGATTGGGGGATGGCTTTATACAGAACACCATGATGTCATCAACGAGTGGAATGGCTATTGGCGATTTGATCGAACTAAAAAATTTACGGGATTTGAAGATATTGTACCTGAAATGAGCTTAAATGATCTCCATTCTAAAATCTATATCTCTACCGGACAAGATATTTGTTACTCGATCAAAGCAGGGGATAAGTTTGAAGTGCCAATATTTCTGTCCTCAATGAGTGCTGAGGAATATCCCAAGGGATTAATTCTTGAATACGCATTGCACACCATAAACTATATCGGTGAAACAGAGGAAATCAAGATCAAAGGAAGCAGGGGTATTCCTTACACCCCCTGGATGCAGGAGAAGCTTGAGCCTATAATCCTGAATGCCCCTGAAAGCAATGGTCTATCCACATTGCAACTGATCCTAAAAACACAAACCGGGAAAATCCTCCATAGAAATTTCATCCATGTTATCTCAACCGATGGCAAAGACATAGCTGAAACACGGGTAATCAGTGTGGAGGCAAAAGATTACTCCAATGCACAATGGACTAAGAAGACCTGGGATGCTTTAGAAGGTAAAAAAGTAAATGGGGCTGGTGATGGATATTTTGAATATACCATCAAGATAGGGGATAAAATTAATCTGGCTAAAGCCAAAGAAGCTTATTTTATTATCGAGGCTTCTGCAAAAGAATTATTTGTAAAAGACCAGGAGGAATATAACCGCAATCAGGATTTCATGAGAGGATCGAAAGTAGCACCCAGCAGCAATCCGAATTCATACCCCATGACTGATGAAACAAAGATTCCATCTACAGTTAAAATCTATGTGAATGACAAAGAATATAGTGAGCAAATTCTTCCTGATGACCCTGCCGATCACCGGGGTGTACTTTCATGGTTTGCGCAACCTCAGGACAGGAAACTAAGGGAAGCAGGTTCGTATGGTTATCTCATTAAAATTTCCTTGGATCAAAAAATGCGTCAGGAAATTGACTCACAAGGTGTTTTGAAAATCAAGCTTGAATCAATAGGTGGTGGTGGATTGGCAATCTATGGGAAAGAATTTGGACGATATCCATTTGACCCTTCATTGGTCCTAAAATTTAAGTGAACATGCATTTTAAATATTGGTATCTAATTGCCCTGGTTTTTTTATTGTGTTTTGCTTGCTCTCCAAATGAGGAGGATGACGGGGGCGATTGGTGTGACCAGGCAATCAGGGCTGAATTTTTGGAACTTGATGAGATCAAAACAGAAAGTGAATGGTTTAAGGTATTTCTGGTAGGTGAAAATGTTTATGCCATTGCAGAACCTTATAATTTTCAGGAAGTAATTTCTTATTTAATACTAGGTACTGAAAGAGCATTGCTTTTTGATTCGGGGATGGGACTTGATTCGATATCAACTGTGGTCAAAGAACTTACCAACCTGCCTGTTACTATTATAAATTCCCACACTCATTACGACCATATTGGCGGCAACTACGAATTTGAAAATATCCTTGCCTTGAATACAGATTATACCTTAAACTGGGCAGGGAAGGGGTGGAGTCATGAATTAGTCAAACAGGAAGTTACCAGGGAGGCATTTTGTCAAAAGATGCTCCCAAATATCGATACTGCCAAATATCATGTAAAACCCTTTACAATTTCAGGGTTTATCAAAGATGGACATCTCTTTGATTTAGGACAAAGAATAATTGAGGTTGTTACAGTTCCAGGGCACACCCCCGATGCTATGGCCTTATTCGACAAAGCAAATGGGTATTTATGGACTGGTGATACATTTTATGAAGGCCCTATTTGGCTCTTTTTCGAAGGTACTAATTTGGATGCCTATGAAAAAAGTATCGAAAGGCTTGCCGCTCTAAGTCCCGCACTTAATAAAGTTTTTCCTGCTCACAATACACCAATAGCAGAACCGTTACGCCTGATTGAACTGGTTGGGGCTTTTAATCAAATATTAGACGGGACTAAAAAGGCTAAACAAGGGGGAGAATTTGGTCATCCAGATGATAATACCGCAGTTGTTTTCGAATTCGAGCATTTCTCCTTTTTGATTCGAAGGGATCATCTGAAATTGAAAGGGGTCTCAACAAGCTTAAGCCCGGTTAGGGGAGGTTTGGACAAAGTCGACAATTAGGAAATTGGGGTTTGAGTTTCGTGTTTTGAGTTTCGGAATTATAGTGTGTCAATGTTTATTTATATAGGAAGAGCACACGTATGAACTCCATTCAACCAAAAAAAACTCTGGATGCTAGAAGAGCTG
>CBDVAV010000552.1:0-3806 GCA_965372055.1 uncultured bacterium
ATTATCGAATGTAGAATAATATACAATCTGTTCTCCATCAGGAGACCAGCTCGGGTTTCCGTCTATTGCATCATCATCTGTTATTCTCCATAAAGTGGTTCCGTTATGGTCAATTATCAGGATTTCCGGTCTGCCATATTTTGTAGATTCATACACTATATAACGACCATCTGGCGATACTGAGGGAAACCTTTCCCAATAGTTATTTTGTCCCAAAGCTTCAATAGAAATAAATATAAGGATTGTAATTTGAAGCAATCGAGAGGAAAATATATACCAAAATTGAATATTGAAAATAGACATGCCATAAGGGTTTATTAATGAGCTTAAATTTACAGATTTCTTTAAAATTGTTTGATTAATTGCATGTTGAAAGACAATTATCAAAACTTCCCAGAGACCTATGCATTTCAGATTTATTAAATATTCATCGAAATCATGCAATCCCTTAATCTGCCCCAGTGGTGAACATTACAAAGATTTTCAAAAATCAACCAAGGAAGCCGTATATTCGTATATAACAACATAAAGCTAACTAGCTATGCCTTCCTTCAACATAAAAAACGATGTATTAAAAGAACATTTGAGCGGTTTTAAGGATTCATTCACAGATGAGCAAAAAAAAGCCATCTTGTTTAGCCTTTTTGATATTGCTAACTCCGATGATGAATTTCATGCAAAGGAAATAGAGTTTTTTGATCAAATAGGAAACTTATTGAACTATCCTACTGGTGAAAGCATCCTAGATGAATACCTGGAGGCTGACAAGGAAAAAGTGTTCGATTCATTAAATGATTTTTCAGACAGTCAGAAAGATTGGTATATAGTCATAGTTTATGGGATGGTACATGCGGATGGAAAAGTGCTGGATGAAGAATTGGCTGATGCTGAGCGATTCCTTGAAGGTATGGGTATTTCCAAGGAAAGAATAAATGATGCCATTCAAAAGAGTCCGTTATCTAATTAGTTTCTGTCTATAAATTCAATTTCGATTGATTTTCAATGACTTTTACCCCGCCCCTAAAGGGTGAAGCCATTGAAAATCAGCACTCCCTTCAGGGTATGGGGTAAATGGTGATTTTCAATGGATGACATAATAGACAGACACTAATTAATTAAACCAATAGATATCAGAATTAAGGGAAAATCTTAATTTTGAGCATACTATATTAATCGGGGAAACCAACCTTATCCAGCATTTCCTGCCACCGGGCATCATCGTTTAAGGGTTTAAAGGGTGGTTCAACTTTGAGCCAGTACATTTCCACTTCACGATCCTGATAAGATTTATCCAACCATTTAAAAGCCAAGTCTTTCTCTCCCATTTGTGCATAGATCATGGCGATATAAAATGATGGGCTGCCCACAGCAGATTTAGATCCTTTCTGTTTTATTTCATCCAAATACCCTTGCATTTTGTCATGTTGTCCCAATTTGTAATACGCGATTGCCATTATACCAAGAGTACGTGGAGATTTAAAGTTAGATTCAGGATATAACTCAAGGTATCTATTAATGGTGGCTATTACCTCTTTGTACAGTCCCAGGTACAGATATGTTCTGGAAGCAGTGTTGAACAAAATAGGATTTGAGTTTAACCTCAATGCTTCCTGAAAGGTTTTGATGGCTTCTTCCGGTTGATTCAAGAAATAAAGGCTCAGACCTTTTGATGGCCCAGCATAAAGAGTCATAGGATCTGACTTTATTGCCAGGTTTACTTTTTCAAACGCCTGATCATATTTGCCCAAGGCCAGCAGAAGATCAACTGGGTTTAACATGATTGAGGCATCAGACGGTGCTAATTCGAGTGCTGTATGAAATTCTTTTTCTGCTGCCTGGAAATCCCACTTATACCACGTATAAAGCCAGGCTAAATAAACATGGGTGTAAGGATAATTTCTGTCCAGTTCAAGGGCCTTATTCAAGTATGGAAGAGACTGTTCTACTGCTTTTTCTCCTGAGATGTCCCCAATCCAGGCACCTCTACCTAGCCAAAATAGACCAAGTTCGGCGTATGCTGGTGCATAATCCGGATCCAGGGCAATTGCCTCCTCTAACAATCCACGGGATTTTTGATTGGCTCCGTAGCTAAGCAGAAAACGGGCCCTTAGAAATAAATCGTAGGCTTCGGTATTACTTGTTGGCGGTATCTCAATCCTTTCTTTTACGTTGGATGAAATTGTAATTTGTAAACTGCTTGCAATATGCTTTGCTACTTCGCTCTGGACGGAAAAAATATCCTGCAAATCCCGATCGAAAATTTCTGTCCATAGATAGTTGTCTGTTTTGGCATCAATCAATTGAACAGCAATCCGCACCTTGTCTCCATATTTCCTAACACTTCCTTCCAATATATGATTTACCCCTAACTCTTTGGCAATTTCTTTGGTGGAGAGGTTAGTGTTTTTATACCTCATGACTGAAGATCGTGAGATAACCCTTAGATCACCAATTTTAGATATTTGTGTTAATATATCTTCAGTTATTCCATCACTGAAATAATCCTGCTCCGGATCATTGCTTAAATTTACAAACGGTACAATTGCAATAGATCGATCAATAGTTACACCACTCCCAAATCCTCTAACACCTCCCTTCACGTAGAAATAAATTGCAGCACTGAGTATAATTAAGATCAGCATTCCTGGTATTACTAATTTCCCAGGGAAACTTTTAAAAAAACCGGGAATTACTTTTGGCTGAACCTCAGTCTCTGCAATAACTCTACCTTTAACTTGGTCCCTGAAAGGAACGACCAGACCGTCATTGGAGATAGCAAAAACATCTATTGGATTCTCTATATTTTTCAACTTAAAACTACCAATGCTTTGGGTTTTGATAGATTTCTGGTTTTTGATTTCATCATAAACTTTTTCGGAAACAAAGACACTTCCAACTACGGCAAGTGATTCGATATGGGAAGCTATATTTACGCCGTCCCCTATAATCTCTTCATTATCATGAATTATTTCACCGGTATGAATCCCAATTCTTACCGGGATTGGAAAATCCAATTGCATTTCTATTCCACACTTTACAGCTTCAATTGCACTGTCGAATATGCTTAGAGTTCCATCTCCATAATACTGCAGTATCTCTCCGTGATATTTTTGAGTAGTGGTTTTAAAAATTTTACGGTGCTCCGCCCTTATATTTACGGCTTGTTCTTCATCTTCCTGCATCAACGCAGTGTAACCTTGAATGTCGGTAAACATGATAGCGGCAAGATGGTGTGTAGTTTCTGGTATCACTCTTTTTAATTGATTCCCAATATTCAAAGAATCAAAATATTAAACCATGATATTAGTCAGCTAGATCACTTGTATTAAAGCCAAGTTGAATATTTAAATGTAAGCAGTAATATTGTTGAAAAAAAGCTTGTATAACTGATTAAAATTATTTTAGGGATTATGCTTATTAAAGTTGCTCAATCATTGAAATTCTTTAATCCATATAATCTATGATACTTATTTCTATCCCCTAATGCTTTCTTAATCTCGGCCTGAATCTTTCTTTGACAAGTTGTTTTGCCAAAATCTATCACATCCAAACCCGAAATATACCACACAACTAGCTGAAATATTGGATTTTACAACTCTTGGAAAGTGGACATACTCCTATTGACCCAGGCCTCTACAAGCCAATTCATGACTAATATCATTTTAATATTAACAGGGGGAAAATATCTTGCGCAAAAATCCATTAATGAAGATACTCCTGATTTCCCCTACCATTGATGCTGAAAAAAGAACCAATAAGGGGCTTATGATGCCAAGTGTTGCAAGGGCTGCTGTTATGGCAGCACA
>CBDVAV010000553.1:0-3797 GCA_965372055.1 uncultured bacterium
AAGTGATCTCAGGAATATGGTAATCCTTGTAAATGAAAAGGATGATTTCACCATTATGAACATCAATGGCAACCTGAGCATAAAGGACCTTGCGGTTTTGGCCAAGAATTTCAGACATTTCCACTAAATTTGAAGCAATTCGTAAATGTGGCTGTGCAATAAGCAATACATCGTCATTATCCGACTTGATCGGATAATCCTACTCATATGAAAACCATATGGTTATGGATTCCCGTTTTCACGGGAATGACGTAAAAATGGACTTGAGGTACAACCCCGATACTAATAATCATGAAAACAATCGCGTTGATTGCCCTAATAACACTTTCGCACCTTGCAATTGGCCAAAGTAAAAGCACACAAAAGTTACATGAAAAATACGAGGATGCTTTTACCATGTTTTTCTATAAGAGTACCATAAAAATGTTTGGAAGTGAAAATACCAGGGAGTTTACCGATATGGTGAAAGGTATAGAAAAGGCCAAGATCCTTAAAGTGGACAAGTATGAAAGATCTTTCAATGAAAGTGACATTGCTGAATACATGGATGGTATTAAGGATGAAGACTTTGAGGAAGTGATGTCCGTTAGACAAAAGGATGGAAAATTCAATATCTTTCTTAAAGAAAAAAACGGGATTACCAAAGGGATTATAGTTACCCTGGATTCTGAGGATCAATTTTCGATTTTGGATATAGTTGGCGAAGTTGCGTTAGATAAAATTGGCACTCTCGCGGAAAAATTGGATTTTCACTGATCTTTACAAAAATCATTATAATTTGGAAACAGTCTTATCTACAAAAAACCTCACCAAAAGATATGGAAGGATCATGGCAGTGGATGGCCTGAACCTGGAGGTTAACAGAGGAAATGTATTCGGAATCCTCGGGCCCAATGGAAGCGGTAAAACCACTACACTGGGCATCGTACTGGATGCAATTAACTGCACGAAAGGCGAATATTCCTGGTTCGGGGAAAACCCAACCAAGGAACACCGCAAAAGAATAGGAGCCATCCTCGAAACACCGGTTTTCTACCCCTATCTTTCCGGACAAAAGAACCTGGAAATTATCGCGGATATAAAAGAAGTATCTATAGACCGCATTGATCCTGTGATTAAAAAAGTGAGCCTGTTTGACCGCAAGGATGATAAATTCAAAACCTACTCCCTGGGTATGAAACAAAGATTAGCCATAGCCGGAGCATTGCTATGTGATCCTGAAGTAATGATCCTGGACGAGCCCACCAATGGCTTGGATCCTCAGGGAATTGCAGATATCAGGGATTTGATAATTAAAATTGGACAGGAAGGTAAAACTATAATTCTGGCAAGTCACTTGTTGGACGAGGTTCAAAAGGTATGCACTCATTTTGCAGTTCTAAAGAAAGGTAAAATGCTCTATTCAGGTAATATTGAAGAAGTAACCAAAGGTGCAGAAACCGTTGAAATAGCTACAAGTGACGAATCCGTGCATGATGTGCTACAAAACTGGGAGCGGGTTGAAAAAGTGGAAAAGATACTCAATAAATACGTGGTTACACTCGACCAGAATACCAAAGCTGCCGACCTCAACAAATATTTATTTGATCAGGGTATGATCCTATCTCACCTTGTGACACAAAGAAAAAGCCTGGAAAAGCAATTTTTGGAAATATTAGAAGAATCAGAATGATCAGACTTTTAAAAATAGATTTCCATAAACTGAAATCCTACAAGACATTTTGGGTTCTGAACACCATGTATTATTTCTTGATTGCTTCTATCCCAATCAGTATTTATGAATTTCTGAAATGGCTAAAAACAAAGGGTGTGGATTTTGACGAGTTCGATCCAACACGGATACCTATTTCCCATTTTCCTGACGTATGGCAAAACCTTACTTATATTTACTTATTTTTAAAATTCTTCCTGGCCATCATCGTTATCATTTCCATCACTAATGAATATACCTATAAAACAATTCGGCAAAATATAATCGATGGAATGGACCGATGGGATTTTCTAAAATCAAAACTCTATACCATTGTAATAATGAGTTTTGTCTCTACTGTTTTCGTTTTTTTTATGATTTTGATAACAGGCTTTTTATATACACCGGATATTGTTGCAGGTGATATTTTCGATGGCGTGGAATTTTTATTTGCATATTTCCTGGATTTGGTATCCTATTTAATATTTGCACTTTTAATAGGGAACCTCGTTAGAAGGAGCGGATTATCAATTGCACTTTTAGTAATGGCAATTCCTATTGAATACACCATTACAGGTCAATTCCCTAATGAAATGGATTTTTTGGTAGATTACTTCCCTTTGCATGCCATCAATAACCTGATAGAAATCCCTTTTCCAAAATATGCTTTTATGGAGATACAGGATTATGTAAACCCAACTTCAGTAATCATAGCAATTGCATACATAGCCTTGTTCATATACCTAAATTATTCCCTTTTAAAAAGCCGTGATTTGCAATAAGCTTTAAAGATTTACATTAATAAGGGGTATTCTGATGTCATTTTCGTAAAATTGAAGCCATATAACCATCTCCTAAACGAGATATGAAAACATTAATCCCAATTATTCTGATTTTTTTATGCTCCCCGGCATGGGCTTATTTCCAAATTGACAGCCTGGAGCAAGTCCTGGCAAATGCTCAGGGCTCTGAGAAAGTTTCTGTTCTTAATGAAATATATAAACATTACATCAACTCTGAGCCAGAAAAGGCTCTGGAGTATACTAAACAGGCCTTCGATATAGCAATTGAAATTGATGACAAGAAAGGACTGGCCTCCAGTTATAATAACCTTGGGGTATTTTACAGGAACCATGGAGTACTTGATAAAGCCATGGACCTTTATTTAAAATCAATGGACCTTTACGGGGAAATAGCAGACCTTGATGGTGTTGCAACCGTCAATAACAATATCGGTACAGTTTATTCCTTAAGAGAAGATTTTGAAAGAGCACTTGAATATTTTAACGAGTCTTACCGTATTCTTGATAGCCTGGGAGACAAACAAAACCTGGTTGGATCCCTCAGTAATATCGGAAACGTGTACAGTGCCTGGAGTCAAGACCAAGTAGCCATCGAGTATTACAATCGTGCTTTGGAAATATTTGAAGACCTTGGGGTGAAGAACAATCTCTTTGATCCTTTGACAAATATCGGCAACATTTATTTTCGGCAAGGGAAATATGATGAGGCGATGTCTTTCTATCAAAGATCACTTGAGACAGAAAAAATCAATGAAAATCAATACGGTCAGGCCTACGCGTTAACTAACATTGCTGTGGTTTATTCTGAACAAGACCGACACGAAGATGCTATCAATCTCCACAACCAAGCACTGAAATTGGCCATGCATTTGGGAGCAGCCCCAATTATGGAGATCATTTATAAGTCCCTTTCCGAAGCATATGACAAAACCGGAGATCTAAAAGAAGCTTATAATTATTTGATACTTTATGACAATATGAGAAACTTGCTTACTAACCAGGCTACAGGCCGTCGGATCGCTCAACTCGAAATGGCCTATGAAATGGAAAAGAAGGATCAGGAAATTATACTGTTACAGAAAGAAAATGCCATCATTTCACTTAGGGCCGAGAACAGCCGCATATTTGTCGTAATTGTGGTGATGAGCCTCATTATACTAATGGGGGCGGTATTTATCATTTATACCATAAAACGAAGTACACGTAAGCAGTCCCCAAACTAATCAAATGACACGACAGGAAGCCAGGGATATCCTTGAAGATCTGACAAAAGGGGAAAGTCTCCTGCGGCATGCACGATCAGT
>CBDVAV010000554.1:0-3775 GCA_965372055.1 uncultured bacterium
GAATTGCTTCATGAAGGAAACGTCACTAGAATAATTGTTAAAAATGAAGAGGGATTAAGAAAACTTGATAAAATAGCAAGGGATATTTCGGATGCAAACAAAGGCTTTTTATCCGGTTTCTTTTCCCCTAAAAATAACATCTTTTTATTCTTGTTATTGATACCCTTGGTAGCATGGGCTGCAGCTACAACCATTACCAACAATGGAAATTGGAGCAATTCAAGCCTTTGGAACGGAGGCAATATTGCCAATAACATCAATGAAGATGTTGATTGGGACAGCAATATTGGTGAAGTGATTATTCAGAACGGGGAATTCTACATTATCTCTGATATGGACATGAAAAAGGGCAATACTTTGACCATTGATTCTGGAGGTTCCCTAATCCTTGGTTCTTCATCCGAAAACCATAATCTATCAACCGGGAACACTGCCATAATAAATGTCAATGGGGATTTGGAGATATGGGGTAATTTAGAGGTTGGTAATACATTAACATTGGACGTCACAGGAAACCTGATTATTCATGGAAATGTTGACATGGGCAATAAAGGTACATTGGACATACAGGGTGATGTAGCTGTGGACGGAGATTTTACAGGAGGAAATAGCACTAATGTCAATGTAGACGGTACAATGGATATTGGCGGTGATATTGATGTAGGAAATGGATCAATCTTGACAGGTTCCGGAGTAGTTACTTCGGGAGGTACATGTACCGGAGATCCTGATTTTTGTAATGGCGCACCATTGCCAATAGTATTGGCATTCTTCGAAGGAAGCCAACAAGGTAACTCCATAGTGCTTAATTGGACAACTACCAGTGAAGAAAATTTTGATTATTTCTCCATCCAAAAATCACATGATGGAATAAATTTTGAAAGTATTGCCAAAGTCAGAGGTAACGGATTCAGTTCTCGGTCTATACTCTATGTTTTCGAGGATCTGGAGCCATTTGATGGAGTAAACTACTACAGGTTGAAAGCCGTTGACCTCGATGGGACTTTTGAATTATTTGATGTCATTGGTGTTGATTATTTCTCTGATGATAATTCGTTCGTGATCTATCCAAACCCGGTTGTAAACCATCAATTCACCATTGATAATATGAGCCAAGGTTATAATCAGACCGTTAGTTTAAGGGACATAAGTGGTAATTCTATCATTCAAACAACTTTAAACTCTGGGAAAAACGAATTTTACCTCAGCCAGGATTTAAGTCCCGGAAACTATTTGATTATTATTTCTGATAATGGCAGAAACGATGTTCGAAAACTGAGCATAAAATAGCTAAAGCATATCCTGAAAATAAGCTAGCTTATTATTATTATCACTCATACTTAAGCGCATTAATAGGGTTTGCCATAGAAGCCTTAAGACTTTCGTAGCTAACGGTAATTACTGTCAAAACCGCAATAACCACCACACATGAAACAAACAGCATCCAATCCAATGGTGTTTGATAAATAAAATTCTGAAGCCATTGGTTACTGAGATACCATGCCAGAGGAACTGCCGCAATACTTGATATTAAGAGAATTTTCAGGAAAATCTCTGATAACAGGCTCAATATCTGCTTATTTGAAGCACCCAATGCCTTGCGAATACCGATTTCTTTGGTTTTTTGCTGGGCAATAAATGATGCCAAACCAAACAGGCCAACGCATGTAATAAAAATCGCCAGCCCGGTAAATTTACTAGATAATGATGCTACCCTGGTTTCACGTTTATACATACGATTGAATTCATCATTGACAAACCAATAGTCGAAT
Source organism: uncultured bacterium (assembly GCA_965372055.1). Classification (GTDB taxonomy): domain Bacteria; phylum Bacteroidota; class Bacteroidia; order Cytophagales; family Cyclobacteriaceae; genus CBDVAV01. The sequence goes on from CBDVAV010000554.1 coordinate 1,773, forward strand.
CCCAGTCCGGGGAACATTTCTTTCCATACTCCATCGATATAGGCAATTTCCTCTTGAAATTTTCCTTTAGTCAATTTAACATATACTATCAAATCGATAAAATGGGGTTTTGGAATGAGGGCCAATGGTTGAATCTCATGGTAAATAGATTGATATGGAAAATCTTTCACCACACCTATAATTGTACCATTGCTCATGTGATCGTAATCATAGTTGGAATATCCATTCATGGTAGGTGTAAGGTAAGCCTCCCCAATAACTTCCTCCGGCTTCTTGCCAAGAGCGTCAACCGCTGTTTCATTCAAAATAATAGAGAGGGAATCACCGGTATTGCCAGTTTCAAAGTAACGACCTGCCAACAATTTCAACTCAAAAGTCTCGGGAAAATCATAATCCACGTGAAAAGCGTGCCATTGAAACTCTTCTTCCTGGACATCCGGGAATTGGATTTGAAATTGTAATGGTCCGAAGAAATCAAGTCGGGGCAGATGATTGCCAAAAGTAACCAGATCGATACCTGCATCCCTGGTGAGTTGGTTTTTAAATGTCAGGAATTTGTCTGTAGGAGCTGTTCCACCATATCGGATAGATAGTATCTGATCACCGGCCTGGTTAAGATTTGAGTTCACCATCATATCCATTTGCCTTACCACTACTACTGATGAGATTAGTAAAATGGTGGCAATCCCAAACTGCAAGGCGATCAATGTTTTTCTAATGAATTTTGACCCTTTGCTGAATGAAAAATTGCCTTTTAAAACCTGTACAGGAAGAAACCCCGAGAGGAAAAAAGCTGGATAACTCCCGCTTAGAACTGCCATGGTTATCAAAAGTCCAAACATAGTCAAAAGTAGGTCCTTATTAAAAATATCAGTATATAAAATAGTCTTATCAGTGATCTGGTTAAAAGATGGGATTGCCAAAACCACTACCATTACAGCAAGAATGAATGCAATAATTGTCATCACAAAGGATTCCATCAGGAATTGATAGATTAATTGTCGTCTACGACTACCCAAGGTCTTGCGTAATCCTACCTCCCTGGAACGGCTGGATGCTCTCGCGGTAGCAAGGTTCATATAGTTAATACTGGCAACAATTATGATCAACAATGCAATGGAAGCAAAAGTATAGATGTACCGCATATCGCCACCACCTTCCAACTCCCAGGGCATACTTTTATCAAAGTGGACATCCTTTACTTTCCTTGCCACCGAGGCTATCGTCATGTTTTCTACCTGTTGTTGAAGTTCTGGGCTGCCATCAATAATCTCTTTTAGAATGCCATCCATATAATCCTCGATCTCTGGACCGGTTATATTACCATTGGTAACCACGTAGGAACTAAAAAATATTCCCATTGGCATCACGGCACTTTCCATCATATCAAAGGTGGTTTCCCCAAAGTTCATGTAAGGTCGTAGGGCCCAATAATTTATCATATAATCTGGATGGAAGCTGGTGTTGGTCGGATAATCCTCAACAAGCCCTGTTACCATCACTTCCAACTCCTTGCCCTGGGTGGCAGACATATGCGAAATAGTTAATTGTTTGCCCATTGGATCATCGTCCCCGAATATTTTACGTGCGCCGGAAACAGACATAACTATGCTGTTAGGTTGTTCAAATACTTTATCTATGTTTCCCTGAATCAAGGGGAAATGCATTACTTCGGGTGTTTCTGGTGCAACCCAAAGAATATCTTCGGTCAATATTATCTTATCCTTGCTTTTATCATGGATGCTGGTGGGCATGCCCATGAAAACATATTTTGTCCCCGCCTGGATCTGGGACAATTGTTCCACCATTCTGGTATTCCATCCACCTGGTACATTTATCAAAGGCTGTACATTCCCTTCAGGATCAGTAACCACCAAACCCAATCTGTATGTATTTTTTGCATTTTGAAATTGACTATTAAAACTGAGTTCATCCTGAATATATAGGAATATCAGTAAAGCACTTGCCAATCCAACGGATAATCCAAGTATATTAATTATAGC
>CBDVAV010000555.1:0-3769 GCA_965372055.1 uncultured bacterium
TGCCCCCCTCACCATCGATGATTACCGGAAACTGGTGATAGACCACCCAGGGATTAGAAATGTCTGGTTTGAAAGATCTTTACACTCCGAACAAAATTTTTTCTGGGATTCCATAAAACAAGCACTGGATTATCAGGGAGACCGGGAGATCGAACTAACAGGCATTTATAATGTATTGCTGGAATTCGAGGAGCACCAGGTAATGGGAAACCTCAACCACAATATTTTTAAACGAAATGTTAGTACTACCAGTAATGGCGATGAAAAAGAATATGCCATTGAGATAGCCTTCCCCTTTTGGGATGAAGTTACCGAAGACCTGAAAAATGAAATTGAACTGGAGGAGGGCAAAATCGGGATAAAAGATTTTATACCTTTTACAGATAACGTAGAACAGGACTATTTTGCAGAAGTCATTATTCATTATGCCCCCTCCAAAACCATGGAGCTTGGTGTGAGAATAAAATTGGTGGATAGATATCAGCTCAGTAATGACGAAGAAGCCCTGTTGATTGAGTCTATCGAAGCCGAACTCTCCAAAACCGGCCCCGATAGTCTTTTCAAGAAGTTCAATGCCAAAATAATTGCAGCTTTTGAGTTAGTGGAAAAGGTGAAAGATCTCCTGAACAAGCATCGCAACCTCGGTGAGGACTTTTATAATTTTAAAGCGGTGAAAGTACAGGAGATTGGATTAAATGCCACTATTGAAATCGCCCCCGGGGCCAATCCTGAAACAGTGCTTTCAGAAATATATTTCCAGGTCAGAAAATATTTCTCACCAGAGATAAGCTTCTATAGCCTGGAACAACTCCTGGACAAGGGAATCCCCCCGGATGAAATCTTTACCGGGCCAATACTTAACCACGGGTTCATAGATTCTGCAGAACTTCGTGAACTTAAGAACAAAAGCATCATCTACACCTCAGACCTGGTGCAGATCATGATGGATATCAAAGGTGTGGCCGCGGTGATGGAGGTGAAAATCAGCAACTATATTAATAATAAGGTAATCAATGCAAATGTTAAAAACTGTCTAAGGCTTCCCCTGAGTGATCTCTACAAACCAATTTTGAGTATCGACAAGTCTGAAATTTTCATTACCAGGGAATCTGTCTCCCATGTACCGGACGTCGAAGCTGTACTTTTAAAACTTGACCTGTTAGAGGAACTGCACAAAATTTCCCGACCCGAGGAAATTCACTATGATCTGGCAATCCCTTTGGGCGAGTCCATGGACCTGGAAAATTATTCCTCCATTCAGAATGATTTTCCCTTGCTGTATAACATCGGGGAGGAGGGGCTGGCTGAAAGTACCAATAATACAAGAAAGGGACAAACAAAACAGCTAAAGGCTTATTTACTGTTTTTTGATCAACTGCTGGCCAATTATCTGTCCCAGCTGGCCCACCTCAAAGAGCTGTTCTCCCTAGATCCCACTCTCGACAAAACTTATTTTTCCCAATCAATATACGAGGTGCCTGATGTGGCGCCTATTTTAAAAGGTTTTGTGGAAACCTGCAATCAACAAAATATTGACTTGGCAAATAAAAATGCCTTTCTAAGGGAATGGGAGAAATTTAAAAATGATGCTGGCAATAATTTTATGGCCCACCTCCAGGAGGTGACCGAAGATGGGAAAGTATTTGCTAAAAGAAGGAACCTTATCCTTGACCACCTGTTGGCACGGTTCTGCGAGGATTTTACACAATATTCACTGCTTCTCTATGGAGATAATATCTATTTTTCCCAAGACCTCATCCAGGACAAAATTGACTTTTTAAAAGAATATCCCCTGATGAGTGCAAACCGCGCCAGGGCATTTAATTACCTGGCAATAAATAAAGACGGCAGGCCTGATGTCTGGGACACCGAAAATATTTCAGGCTTGGAGAAGAGAATCTCAGCACTCTTGGGTCTGAAGAACTATAGAAGAAGAAACCTGTCGGGAAACATTAACAACTATTTTGACATCTACCAGGAACAGGATTCTGGCGAGGATTTAGGAGACCGCTTTCGGATTATAGACAGTGAAGGTAACATCCTACTGAGCAGCAGTACTCATTATACTGATAACGAGGTTCTACAGGATGAAAAGAAAAAAGTGATAAGGTTCGGCGCTAGGAAAAGGAGCTATCAGCATATAAAAGCTAAAAATGGCAAATATTATTTTCATTTGGTTGATGATAAAAATGAGATCATTGCCAGGAGGGTAGAGCCTTTTGATACCCTGACGGAAATGCGCACCGAAATTGACAAGGTTTACCGCTTCTTCAAAGGTTGGAAATACAATCACGAAGGTTTTTATTTAGTGGAAAATCTTCTACTGCGCCCAAAGATCAATCGGGAAATTGATGATTTTATGTTACAGGATGATCTTTTGACCGCGGACATGGACTATAGCCATCGCCTGGATGCTGTTCCCATTGATCCTTATTCCTTTAACCTTACTTTCGTTTTCCCGGGCTGGCCTCCAAAATTCTCAAATCCTGACTTTAGAAAATACGTGGAAAAATTGATCAGGATGGAAGTTCCAGCCCACATTCTGGCAGAGATTTACTGGGTGGAAGACGATATGATGGCCGATTTCGAAAAAGCCTTTAAGGAATGGCTGCTGATCTTTAGCAGCCCAATACCTGAAGATAATAGCCTATTGGAAGATAGACAGAAAATAAATGCTGCACTGATCACAGTGATCAATAAATTAAGGGAAGCAGGCTAATTACTTATGTTTAAATTAATGGACAGATCATGGATACTAATCGACATACCATAAAAAAGCAGATCATGGATATCAACATTGGGCCTACCCTGAATCCATTTACAGTTCAGGAGGATATCAGTAATTTATGCCATACCAAAATCCCGGAGGCATTGGATGAAGTCTTCAATGATTTTGAAACCAGCCAGCACCTAATCATCGAAAAACTGGAAGTCGAAATAGGCACTATCCATATTGATGACCTGGCAACTGCACTGCCCCAAAAAGTCCGTGAGAAACTCTATGATGCCTTGTCTAACAGCCTGATCAGCCCGGGCAAACAGGATAATAATATAAAAACGGTAACTGAAACCGCTTCTGATCTGGAACTATTAACCCATTTTCTGCATCGGGGTACCATTCCCTGGTGGGCTTCGAAATTTACTGGTGCTAGCCTTGAGGGTATTCTGGCCAATTTATTGAAGACTGCAAAAAGTGAAATTAAAAGCCTGTTCATAGAAGGTATAAAATCGGCCAATTTCCGTCAACGCCTGGCAAGTCAATTTTCATCCGGGATTATCTTGTCTATAATTGATATCCTTGATCATCACTACGGAAAAACCGTAAAAGCCCTTTTTAGGGATTCAAAGTTTAAAGCAGAGCTAGCACCCACAATGGACAAAGAGGCTTACCTCTGGTCTCTTATCCTCTCCCGTCTTGCTAATAATGGCTCAAATGTTGCCGCAAAAGAACTAGCAAGTTCATTGCAACAGAAACTTGAAGCGCAGGATTTACAAGATATGGGCAAATCAAAAAACCACAAGAAAATGAAGGAGGCTGAATTATTACCACCTACAAAATTTGAAATGTTGAAATTCTTCCTGAAAACTGGTGTACTTTCAGCAGATCCGGACAAAAATACCCTGGAGAAGCTATTTAAAAATCAATTGGCCAATGAGGAAACTGAGAATTTTTTGAAAAAAGAAATAAAGTCTGAAAAATTCCGTGAACGCCTGGCATATCATTTTCCCCCAGAAATTATCCTACTGGTAGTAAAAGCAATTGCCCCGC
>CBDVAV010000556.1:0-3760 GCA_965372055.1 uncultured bacterium
GTAAGATTTATTGATGGCAGTGGTAAGGAAACCACATATGCCTGTGGTGAGATAATGGGGTTTTACGGTGCTGGACTTTTCTTCGAGTCATTATATGTGAGGGATTTGAATAAAGAAGGCAGAAATATGGTTTTCAGTGAAAAAATTGTATCTGGCACTGCAAATTTATATAAGGTTGTTCAATCAACACTAGTAAGAGCTGCTACCAGGGAAACTGAAAATACCATACAGGAATACCAATATCTTGCAATAGCTGGTATGCCAACCGTGCGGATGTCGAAGTCTAAAAAGAAGTTAAGGGAACTGCTCAGTAATTATTTGTCTGATGATGAGAGAACATTGGCGATAATTAATGGGAAGGGTTTCAACAAATCGTTTGTACAGGATATATTGATAGATTACAACCGGCGCCACTAAGTTAGATTGCCAAACTTTTCAAGTTTGATAAGCCTAATTGTTAAAAGAGAATTGCAATATTAGGTAGAAAGTATTGTAATGAGGTCAATTATCAACGATATAGGGTTAATATCATTAACAATCTTAGGATTGGGGCCATTTGGATTATCTGCCCAAGGCCAGGAATATATAGTTACTTATAAAGGCGATACAGTCCTTGGAAATATAGAGCGATTGGATTATAGTCCAAAAACCGGAATTTTTATAAATTCCAGGTCTGTTAATAAGATAGGGTATGAAGATCAGGTAAGGTTTATTGATGTAAACGGCAAGGAATCAATATATGTATGTGGTGAAATAATGGGGTTTAATGATGCTGGGAGGTTCTTCGAATCATTCTATATACCCGATATGAATAGCGAAGGCATAAATATCGTATTCAGCGAAAAAATTGTATCCGGTAAAGCAAATTTGTACAAGGTTGTTCAATCAGTAATAAAGAGTGGCCCTACCAGGCAACCTGAAAAAACAATACAGGAATACCAATACCTTGCAGTGGCCGGTAAGCCAACCGTGCGTATGTCAAGTTCTAAAAAGAAGTTAAGGGAACTGCTTATTGAATATTTGTCCGATGATGAGATTTCTATAGCAGCTATTAATCAGAAGAGTTTCAACAAATCAATAGTACGGGAGATATTGAGGGATTATAACCTGAGAAAATTGAGCAAAAGCCCTTAATTATTAACTAAATACTAAATACTATCTTAAACTATTTGAGCATCGAGTTTTTGTGCAAGCACGCCCTTTGGAACGGCGCCAACCTGTTTGTCAACAATTTCACCACCCTTAAATACCAAAAGCGTGGGAATGCTTCTGATGCCATATTTTGCTGAAATTTCAGGATTATTGTCAACATCAACTTTGCCAACAACTACTTTGCCTTCGTATTCCCCTGCCAATTCTTCAACCACGGGGCCAATCATTTTGCAAGGCCCACACCATTCTGCCCAAAAATCTATCAATACAGGCTTGTCGGAGGCAACAACAATGTCATCAAAATTACTGTCATTGATTTCAATAGGTTTGCTCATAGTGAAATTGGAATTACCGTTTTATATTAATTATTCTTCTCAAACGCAAATATAGGATAATTTGTTCCTGGAAATACTTATGGGATTGAAATAATCATTTTATTTATAACCCGAGTTCGACTAATAAAGTTGCGTCATGCCGGAAAAATATACCTTGATTTTCCAAAAGGTATATTTTATCCAGTATCTGTTGAAGATTACGGATATTTATATCCTTAATGGAACAGGGATGGATCCAAGATATTATTTGGATCGATGAGGGATGGAGACCAGGACATTTTTTCGATTAGTCCCAATGGATCTAAACTTAAAAAGATTGTTGACACCAATTCCAGGGATGGAGCCCAAACACTATCACCTGACGGTAAACTCTTGGCATTTACCTCGAACAGGTCCGGTGACTTCGAATTGTATTTATTAGACCTGGAAAATGATGAGTTAAAACAACTTACCTCCTCTCCCGGATTGATGGTGAAGCAGACTTTTCCCCGGATGGTAAAAAACTTACTTATGTATCCGGGCAATTGGGCTACTTCGAAATCTTCACTATGAATATCAATGGTTCAGATATCAAGCAAATATCCCACGGATTAAGCCATTGAAAAACAAGTCCTGTATAGAACAGTAATTCATTCCCTCCCCACTATCATGCCTGCTGAAGGCTCCCATTTATCGTATTCCATGTACTTTGCTGTTGCAGCAGCCGCTTCAGGCCCCAGTAACCGGGATACAATGTGCAATGCGCCGTCAATGCCTGCAGAAACTCCGGCAGTAGTAACTATTTTACCATTATCCACGAAGCGTGTTTCCTCTATCACAGTGGTATTTGGGTAATTTTCTTTCAACGCGTCAATTCTTCCGTACCAGGTAGTTGATTTTTTGCCATCCAATAACCCTGCATCCCCAAGTATGAACGCTCCGGTACAGACCGACATCATTACTTCTGAGGTTTTGTAATTTTCCAGTATCCACTCTTCCACTTTTGGATTCTTTCTAGAAGGTCCAGTGTTTCCACCTGGCAGCACAATGATATCAGGTTTCGGACAATCCAAAATTGAATATTGGGGGGTTACCTGTATAAAACCCTGGCTTTTGATGGTTTTTTTGGATTCAGCTACAATGTAAACATTGAAAGCATTCTGCCATTTACCATCCTTATCGGTTATACCAGATGCGGCAAAAACTTCACTGGGGCCACCGAAATCAAGGATTTCAACACCTTCATAAACGAAAACAGCAACATTTCTAACTTTCATATCAGTATTTTGTGAACAAGATGGATAAACAATTAACAACAATAATAAAGTTTTGAATAAATATTTCATTGTGATTTTTCTTTCAAGGATAAGCGATAGTATTGACCAACAAGTCCAACTGGCTCTATTTAAACAAAATGTTTTTGAAATGAATAGTTTAAGGGCACTGGATTCAACCTTGTATATAAATGATTTAGGAAGAAGGCCAAATATCGATGATCAATCTTGATTTGTTTTTGGTTTGATTAAACTAACACCCCTTTCGGATATGGCAGTTATTGATAAGGACGGGTTTACTCCTGGATTAGCTGATATCATGGAGCCATCAAACACGTACATGTTTTCGTAACCAAATACTTTATTGTGTTTATCAATAACTCCCTCGTCGGGATTTCCCCCCATCACCGCCCCTCCCAGGATGTGGGCTGTTGAAGGAACACCTGTTATTGATTCCCTTAACATCACTACAGGTTTTGAATTTATTATATTGGAATATTTATTTGCAATCTCATGTGCTTCGGGTATAAAAGCAGTGGGAGATTTCCCTTTTGATATTTGTGTATTAATCCCCAGCCAACTTTTCTTCAGGTTTAAAGTACTGTCCAAATGCTGCATAAAAAGCAGGATTGAGGTTCGCTTGGCAAAATCATCAACAAAAAATACTTTAAGCCATTTAATTGGCTCTCTAAATAACATTAAAAATAGTTTGAAAATACGCTTGATGAAAATCCTCTCATTCACCATCGGGAGCATCCATAACCTCCAGAACCCAGAACCCTTTCCATAGCGAACAGGCTCCAGGTGGCTGTTATCATCAATATGGATTATTGAACCAATAGCTATCCCTTTTGACATATCCTTGTGCTTATCCAAGGTTACATTTAAAATCAAGGCTTCATTGTTTGTCCTTATCATTTCCCCGACCCTGGGGCTCAAATTTGACAATGATGATTTTTTCAGTTTCAAAAGTAGTGGAACAGTACCCAAAACACCTCCTGCGAAAATCACCCCCTTGGT
>CBDVAV010000557.1:0-3759 GCA_965372055.1 uncultured bacterium
ATCGTTGACATTATTGCCGCTGATCTCATAAACTCTTTCAAAAAGATCCATGAGTTCCGTATACTTTTCTTTATTCCTGATTTGAAAAATGTATGCTTGGGTGGCCTTCCTGTTAAGGACATTCACTTCATCTCCAAAGTACTTAATCCTTTGATCATACATTTGCAAAGCAGAATCCACATAAATTTGTTTCTGTGCCGCATCAGTTTCGCTTTTTGCCATTCCCTGATAAATTTTTGCACCATTTTGGTAAATAGACTTATTCAAGTCAGGGGCATTCGCAATAAGCCACTGCAAGTGAGGTACAGATTCCTTGTATTTATTTTGCTGTAGATAATCTGTATATAACGCATTATTTTCTTCAGCTGTTGCCCTGTCTTCAGGCCAGTTAAACTGAGCATTTGAAACATATGCGCTAACTAAGGATATATAAAAGTATAAAAGTAAACGTTTCATCATAATCGCAATATTAAATTATTTTTTACTTTTTTTATAGTTAATTAAATCGTCTTTGTACAAACCACCGGTCATTAAATGTAATTCCAAAATAAATTTTAAAAAATTCCTCTCTAACCAATCCATTATCTGTTGATCCCCTACGTCCGTATTTAAACCCTAAATCAACACTGGAAAATCTACTAACAGGTAATGACCAACCAAAATTTATACCAATTTCGTCAATTTGCCTACCTTTGTAAACATATTGGGTCTTATCATAGTTAAATCCTAGTCGGTATGTTACACGTGCAATATAATTTTCAATTGCACTTGGATTTGGAGTTACCTCCCCACCAACAGAAATACCAAAACTTCGGTCTAAACCTTCATTAGAGTTATCTATGTTTTTGTATTTCGACCAATCCTGTATCCTTGCTTCGACCCCAGCTGTCCATTTTAACCCATTATTCAATGACAACCCAAATTGTAACCCCGAGGGAAGTTCAATAGTTCCCTTTTCATTCTCTAAGGTATCAGTCTGTGCAATAGTTCCAACTTGATTTAGCAATTCAATGCTTTGTAATCTCTTTGCTTTTAATTTTGCCTTGAAGTCATAGACTAACCCTAAATTCAAGTTTAATTTCGAATTCAGTGTTTTTGAATAAGCAATTCCACCTTCAAACTTAAAATCAGAAACCGATACCCTGTTAAAAACATTAGGTATAATGGAAGAGGAAATAACCGAATCTAAAATAGCCGTAGAGGATTCTTTTATGATTGAGCTAAAAAGATAGGTAGCCTTTATTCCAACTGATAAATTATCAGTGATCATAAAACCATTGCCCATATAGAACTGGTTAAACCCTCCAGAGCCTGTATCATTGATATTTACCATAATGTTGGTGTTTTCAATTATTCCGGTAGAATTAAAATCATAATGTACACTGCTGTAAGGTCTCAATCCTAAACTCAATGTCCATTTCCCTGGCTTCATCGGAAAAGCAGTGGCTAAGTAATTAAGGTTAAAGTTGCTGATATTCTCTGTTAGTTCACTGGTCGAAACCTTTTTGAAATCCCCAATAATTCCAGCCTCGAAAACTGTCAATGAATTATGCGGCAGTAATGCTGGGTTCATGTTATTAAGATACCATATTGATCCTTTACTAATGCCAATTCCACCCATGGCTTGATTTTGGATTAACGATAATGATGAGAGGTCTCCAATGCCAAGAGCCGAATATGTCGACAACGCCGACTGGCTCACCGACACTTTGGATATCAATATCCCAATTATAAAGACACTTAGTAACCTAACCATTGTGTATTAAAATCACAATCAAACCCACCAATACCAATCACGAACTGCTTGTGGGTTATATTTCACCTGAACTCTAACGTTTGGCATCGCCATCGTTGAGAATAATCCGCAAATTTGCGAATTTGTTTTAATAGAAACGAATAAAACCATGAATTTCTTATAAAGTTAAAACCTAAGCAAGGGAAAATTCAAGCAGTGATGATAAAATTGGATTTTAAAGTATCAATTAATTTGGTTTTGTCCTCGTCTAATAAGAATATTGGATTCTCATTTTAATTGATGGATTATATCCACTAGTTTTCGGATCATGCGGTCGATTTTAAAAATTCTGCTGGCAGTTTTTATACTGCTATTTATATCTCATGGAGTTTCCATTGCCAGTGAATTGGATCATAAAAATACTAAGGAATCATTAGTCCAAAATGATGCTGTTATTGATAGTGCAAGTAATATGGATACTAGTGCCTTGTTGGAGGAGATTGAGGATCATCCCACTGTGCCGGGGTGGACTGTATTTCCTTTTGTTCTTCTATTGTTAATGATTGCCACCGGCCCGTTGTTCTATGAGCATTTTTGGCACAAGGCCTATCCTACAATTTCGGTGACACTTGCTGTTTTAGTTGTGCTTTATTATTTGTTTGCCTTGCATAATTTTCATCAGCCTGTCCATCATTTATTCGAATATATTCAATTTATAGCCCTGTTATCCTCATTGTACGTGGCCTCAGGAGGAATTATGATTGATATTGATAAGGAAGGCAGACCGATGGTCAATGTGGTATTACTTTTGACAGGAGCTATTATTGCCAATCTAATTGGAACTACTGGGGCAAGTATGCTCCTGGTCAGGCCTTTCATAAGGTTGAATCGCTTCAGGATCAAGTCATATCATATTATCTTTTTCATTTTCATCGTGAGCAACATTGGTGGATCTCTGACTCCAATTGGAGACCCCCCACTATTTCTGGGTTTCCTAAAAGGAGTTCCGTTCTTTTGGACATTAACCCACAACTTCTTGCCATGGGTTTTTGGCATTGTGATTCTACTTGGATTCTTTTACTTTTTTGACAGAAACAACAAATCCAACTATAATCTTGATGAAGAACCCGTTAGCTATTCTAACAAGATCAGCCTTGTAGGCCGTCGGAATTTTATCTGGTTGGCGGTTATTATTGGATCAGTATTTCTTGATCCCAATGTTGTTAGTTGGGTACCGGCCATTGAGTATGATGGTACTAAGTTTTCATATCTCCGGGAAATCATTATGTTCAGTACCGCCTATTTCTCGTATAAAACTGCTGATAAAAAAGCAATAAAATTAAACGAGTTCAGTTTTGAGCCAATCCGTGAAGTGGCCTTTATTTTCGCTGGGATATTTGGCACAATGATGCCTGCATTGGAACTGGTCGGAAATTTTGCTTCCTCACCCCAGGGAATGGCTATCATCAACCAGAATACGCTTTATTGGGGAACTGGAACTTTGTCGGGATTCCTTGATAATGCACCTACTTATATTAACTTCTTAACGGCAGCACTGGCATCACAAGGTGCTAGTATAAATTCTATAAGCCAGGTTGTTGCTTATGCAGATGGAGGTGTTTATTTGGATTCGGTGATAAATTTAACAGCAATTTCGATAGCTGCAGTATTTTTTGGGGCAATGACCTACATAGGCAATGGGCCTAATTTCATGGTAAAATCCATTGCCGAGCAAGTGGGAATTAAAATGCCGTCATTTTTTGGGTATATTATCAGGTTCTCAATCCCGATCTTAATTCCTCTTTTGGTGATGGTTTGGTTGCTGTTCTTCTATTTTCAATAATACAGTAGCAAAGAAAACAATCACTGAAAGTTCAACATTTTAATGGCAGTAATGGCAGCTTCATCTCCTTTATTTCCATGTTTGCCCCCAGCCCTGTCCAAGGCCTGTTTTTTATTCTCTGTTGTCAACACCCCAAAAATAACCGGTTTATTGTATTTAAGGCTCACATCCTTAATCCCTT
>CBDVAV010000558.1:0-3750 GCA_965372055.1 uncultured bacterium
TTTTATAAAATACATTGCCCTTACCCCTCCTATTGATAATCATCCCAACGTCTTTTTTGTTAAAATAAAAGCTTTTCTGCACAATTCGGGTTAATTTTGCTTGCCATTAATATATATGAAAGAAAGTATAGATCAATATAATTTACCAAGCCACATAGCCGTTATAATGGATGGGAATGGTAGATGGGCAAGAAATCGTGGTGCATCCAGAATTTTTGGACATAAAAATGCCATAAAAGCTGTAAATGAAGTAACTGAGGGGTGCGCCGAACTGGGTATTGATTACTTGACACTATATGCCTTTTCCACCGAGAACTGGGACAGGCCAAAAGCTGAAGTCAATGGGCTTATGAGACTATTAGTGTCAACACTTGGGAAAGAACTTGACACTTTGAATAAGAATAATATAAGTTTAAAAGCTATAGGTGAAATCTCAAATTTGCCAGCTATATGCCAGAGAGAACTGAAGTATGCTGTTGATTTCACTTCCCAAAATACCGGGATGACGCTTACTTTAGCACTTAGTTATAGTGGAAGGTGGGAAATTGTGAATGCTTTTAAAAAAATTGCAAGTGATTTGAATGATGATAAATTAAGTCTGGAGGAAATCAACCCTGACCTCTTGGAATCGTATTTAGAATCAGGGTATATGCCAGACCCAGAGCTGCTAATCCGTACTAGCGGGGAACTAAGAATCAGCAATTTTTTGTTATGGAAAATAGCGTATACAGAATTATATATATCTCAAAAATATTGGCCGGACTTTAGAAAGCCAGACCTATATAAAGCAATACAAGATTATCAACAAAGGGAAAGGAGATTTGGGAAAATTAGCAAGCAGGTAAAATGAAATCATTGATAAGATATCTATTTATAACAATATTGATTGCTTTGGTATTTATAGCTCCACTGTTTTCACAAATAAGGAGTGACCGAAGAACTTCAAATAATACTGCAATTGATTATTCTAACCCCAAAGAATATGAAATAGCAGGAATAAGTGTTGAAGGTTCTGATTATCTCGATAAGAATGCTTTGATTTCATTATCAGGATTAAAGGTGGGGGACAAAGTAACAATACCAGGTGATGATGTTACCAACGTGATTAAAAAACTATGGAGACATGGCATTATCGGGGATGTCACAATTTACTTGAGCAAGCTTGAAGGTACAAACATAGATTTGATAATCGAATTGGCTGAAAGGCCAAGGTTAAGCAGGTTTACCTTTGAAGGAGTAAACAAAACCCAAGAGGGTGATTTAAGTGATAACATTAAGCTTATCAAGGGAAAGATTTTAACTGATGCAGATGTTAAGAAAATTGAATTAACCACAAAGAAACATTTCATAGATAAAGGATTCCTCAATACCGAAGTCAAAATAATTCAACAAAAAGACACTTTGGTTTCCAATGGAATTAAAATGACAATAATTGTTGACAAAAAGCAGAAAGTTAAAATTGAACAAATTGAATTCCTGGGGAATGAAAACATTTCCGATAATAAACTAAAACGAAAGTTTAAGAATACAAACGAAAAAGCCAGGTTTAGGCTTTTCAGTCAGGCCATGAACCAGATTTTCAATTTAAAGCTTTCAAGCGTAAAAGAGTTTGTGGATTCTACCCAGGATGTTTCAAGTAGTGATCTAATGGAATTCATTAATGATAATATAAAATTAAACTTCTTCAAGTCAGCCAAATACCAAAAAGACGATTATGAAGAAGATAAAAAAAGCCTGATATCATTTTATAATTCAAAAGGATACAGGGATGCCACGATAATAAGCGATACCATATATAGGTCTGGTGAAAATGACATAAATATTGATCTTACAGTAGACGAGGGAAGAAAATATTTTTTCAGAAATATAACTTGGACCGGCAATTATGTTCATGGTGACGAAGTGTTGAGCAAAATCCTTAGTGTAAGCAAAGGCGATGTGTATGACATGGAGACCTTAAATAAAAATCTGACCTTTAACCCTACAGGGCCAGATATCAGTGGACTATACATGGACGACGGATACTTGTTTTTTAATATTCAACCGGTTGAGGTCCGGGTACAAGATGATTCCATAGATATAGAAATGCGGGTGTTTGAGGGGTCCCAAGCAACAATTAACAGGATTATTATTTCAGGCAATGACAGAACAAATGACCACGTAATTCTAAGGGAGCTAAAAACTTATCCTGGTCAAAAGTTTAGTAGATCAGACTTAATAAGGACTCAGCAAAGACTGGCAACCCTTGGTTATTTTGACCCTGAGCAGATTGACATTAAGCCAATTCCAAATCCTTTGGACGGGACAGTGGATATAGTATACAATCTGGTTGAGAAACCAAGTGATCAGATTCAATTATCCGGGGGATGGGGAGGTTCCTTTGGTTTTATAGGAACATTAGGATTAAGCTTTAATAATTTTTCCCTAAAAAACATACCTCATGTACGAAAATGGAGGCCTTTGCCTGTTGGGGATGGGCAGAAACTAACTATCCGGGCCCAAGCCAATGGCAGGCAATTTCAAAGTTATACTTTTGGATTTTCAGATCCCTGGTTGGGGGGCAAAAAGCCTAATTCATTTTCAATCAGCTATAACCAGTCAATTCAAAGAGCTTTTAATTCTTCAGACCCATCAGCTTCACCTTTTATTTTTAACAACGATTTTAATGCAAAACTCATTCTCCGTAGTGTCTCTTTAGGACTTGGAAGACAATTGGAGTGGCCTGATAATTACTTTGTTTTGTCAAATTCAATTACCTATACCAACTATAGGTTAGACAATTGGTTTGCTGGATCGTTAGGGTTTTCTGACGGAAATTCCAATAATATAACCTTTAATACTACCATAGCCAGGAGTAATGTTGACCAGCCAATGTACCCTCGGTCGGGATCATCAATATCTTTATCGATAAACCTTACACCACCATATTCACTTTGGAGGGATTTGGGTCCAAATGCACCTAACGAGGAGAAATTTAAGTGGGTAGAATTCCATAAATGGATGTTCGATGCCAAGTATTATGTTAAAATCGCGGGTGACCTGGTTTTGGAAACAAAAGCACATATAGGCCTCATAGGATCATATGGATCTGAAATTGGCCCTTTTGAGAGGTTTCGTCTAGGAGGGGATGGTCTCGCTGGACAAAATTTCATATTAGGAACAGATGTAATTGGGATGAGGGGCTATGAAAACAACGCCCTCACTCCTCCTAATTATGGATCACGTCCAACTGCCTCAACTGCAGCGCAACTCGATGGAGGAATAGTGTACAATAAATATTCAATGGAATTAAGGTACCCGGTAACCACGGGACAGGCTGCAACAATTTATTTATTTGGCTTTGGAGAAGCTGGGAACAATTGGAATAATTATGAAGAATTTAACCCATTTAACCTATTTAGATCAGCTGGCCTTGGAGCCAGGATCTTCATGCCCGCGTTTGGTCTGATCGGGATAAACTGGGGATACGGATTTGATAAAGTACCTGGACAGCTCGATGTTAGTGGACCACAATTCCAATTCACTATTGGTCAACAATTAAGATAATTTTCACCAAGATGAGGGTAATAATATCTATCTTTGCGACCTTAATTTCATTGTCATTTACTTTTGGCCAGAAATTTGGTTATGTAGATACAGATTTCATTCTGAGTAAGATTCCGGAGTACCTGGAGGCTCAACAGGAAATTGAAAAAATTTCACTTAGTTGGCAAGACGAGATTCAGAATATGTATCAGGAGATTAAAGGTA
>CBDVAV010000559.1:0-3742 GCA_965372055.1 uncultured bacterium
TTCAAGTTTAAGGGTATAGTGCTGGGTAACAGGGATACACCATTTGTCATCTTCATCACAGGCAAAATAGTTTACCGTTAGTTCCAATGGTTTTTCTTTGTTCCAGTCCTTTACGTCCACTAAAAATTCTCGGGGATCGATATCGCTGGCCGGTTCCACTACCGGGCCCTTATCGGTGGCCGGGGTTATGGTAATTCCTTCCGGGGAATTTACCCAGTACTCCAGCGGGGCTGCAAGGTTGTTCCAATGTACATGGTGAATCGGGTCCAGGTGAAATCCAATGTACATTTTGCCACTGCCAGTGGTCAACAGGTCATCATTTACCTCGGCAATCAGTTTCACGTAAAAGGTTGTGCCTTCCATGATAGGATTAACTTTTATGGGGATCAGCAGTTCGTCAACCTCCACCCTGGGCACAATGCCTTGAGCGGTGGTACTTTGCCTTATCAACTTGGGGAGGCCAAGGGAGGCAACATCGGTTTTTGTATCTGCCGGGCCCAATGCTTTCTCCAGGGCCTTGCGCAATTTGTCTCCATCGCTCCAGTATTTCATGTAAACTATCTTGCCATCGGGGTCAAAAAGAAATTCTGAATTGGGCGTTACCCCAAAGGTATTGCTTACTTCATTGCTCATCGGGTCGACCAGCCATGGAACTTGGGTAGCAAATTTCTCAATGGCCTCTTCTACATGGGCAAAACGTTCTTTAATGGTATATGGCTGCACGTAGCCATTGTTCTCGGGATGGATCAATGTTTTGTACAGATAATGGAATTTGACCCCTTTGCTTTTATAGTCTCGGTAAACAGCTTCTATCTTAGGATATGTTCTCATAAAAACAGGACAGGTGAGACACCCGTTTACAATTACAGTATAGCTCCCTGCAAGCACACTGCTAAGTTTCACTTTGTTTTTGTCAACATCATATACCATTAGTTCCGAAGGCAGCTTTTCCCCAATCTTTAATCCAGCTTCTTGCAGGGTTTTTGGCCGTTGAGCGTGCAATATCCCGTTACAAGCCATGGATAAGGCCACGGTTAGCCAAATAAAAGATGTCTTATGATTCTTGATCGATTTCATTTTGTAATGCTGATTATCCCCAATTATTATTTATTGAACAATGTGATTTGAAATATAATTCTGTTTGATCCATGTCCCTGGAAACGTTTACTCGTTGCCGGTGGCCAATATGTTATTCTGGTAAATGACCTTGCCATTGATTACGGTCAATAGTACTGATCCATCAAACAGTTTGGCAGGATCAGTCGAACCGATCTCCAGTGGGTCTAAATCAAGCACCGTAACATCGCCCCACATGCCTTTGGCCAAGACCCCGGTTTCTTGTTCCATAAAAGACCCATAAGCTGCCCAATTGGTAAAAGCCCTTAAAGATTCCTCGGATGTCAAAGCTTCCTCTATATACCATCCACCTTCCGGTAAAAGGTCTTTACCGCGACGGGTGATAGCAGAATGCAGTCCATAGAAAATATTATGGTCGGAACCGATTAAATCCGATCCAAATATTAGCGGGACTCCCAATTTTCGCAATGTCCGCCAGGCATAAGCTCCCTTGATCCTATCTGGCCCAATCCTTTCTTCAGCCCAAGCCTTGTCTTCAGCGGCATGCCCCGGTTGCATTGAGGCTATTAATTTATTGTTTACCAACCTGGAAAAATCATCAGGGTGAATAACCTGTGCATGCTCGATGCGGTGGCGGAGGGCATTGGTAGTAGGGTCAATGCTATACAATTTTTCAAAGAACTCGATTGTTTCGCGGTTTCCAGCATCACCAATGGCATGAATGCTCAATTGAAACCCTGCTTTTGCCAGATCAAAAAGAATCTGCTCATCAAATCCATAATCCTCGCCACTAAACCCCCGGTGGCCGGGCTTGTCCAGGTAGTCCTCCAGCAATTTTGCCCCTCTTGATCCCAAGGCACCATCATAAAAAGCTTTAACGCCACGAATTACCAGCATTCCACTTTCAGAAGTGTAAGGACCTCTTTGTTCCCACTCGCGCATCAGTACAGTATCACTGGCACTGATCATACCATAAACCCTAACCTGTAATTCACCTCCATCATCAAGTTCAATTAATGCTTCCATCAATTCGGAATCAATTCCAGCATTGTGGACAGCCACGTAACCAGATTTGGCCATTTCATTTAGCCCGTCCATTAAGTATGATTTTGTTTTTTCAAGATCAGGTGCAGGAATTGCTTCCTCCAACAAATCAGTAGCATTGTTCAAGAACAGGCCGTTTGGATTGCCATCCTGGTCTTTCACAATTTCCCCACCCACTGGGTTTGGGGTATCTGGGGTGATGCCTACTTCTTGTAAAGCCTTTAGATTACACCAGGATGCAAATGTGTGCAGCCCAATCAACAGTACCGGGTGGTCAGGGACACGCTCGGTAAGCAATTTCATGTCCGGGTAATTATCAGCCCATGCCCCTTCATCCCATCCCCTGCCTACGATCCATTCACCAGCTGGTACATTTTGCGCTCTGGCGACTACCAGTTCCACTGCTTCTTCCTCAGTTTTAACATTGTTGAGATCGACCATATCCAGTTTTTGCCCTAATGCTTCAACATGTGTGTGGGCATCTACCAAGCCGGGTATAATGGTCCCACCATTTACATCGATTACCAGGGTTTCATTTCCAATGTATGCTTCTATTTCCTGGTTGCTACCAACAAAAACTATCTGGCCATTGCTTATCGCCACAGCCTCGGCATCTGGTTGCCAGCCATCTTTTGAATAAGGGGCATCCTGGTCTGGAGTGCCATCAGTTGCCGGATCCGGCCAAGAGAGGGTATAGAGCTTACCATTGATCAATACAAGCTCAGCTTTTTCGGTTGCGTCACAACCGCTGTTGTATACCAACAGCAGACTCAGTATTAATTTAACTCCAATTGAAATAAATCTTGCTCTTGATGCCATAAGCTTTATTGTTAACATTTAAGATTTAGTGCCTTTGTAAAACCTTTGATTGAAAATTTGCATATAATAAGAATAATATGCAAGTAATTTGATTATGTGCGGATAAATATGTGAATCAAATAATCCATATTCGATCTGGAAATCAACTTAATGTGCTGATTGATCAACCATTTCACTCATGGGTGGCAATAAGTCCAAAAGTAGACTAATGTCATCCTATGTTTAAAAGAGAAATGATTCCATTGTTGATAATTATGAGTTGTTAGTAAATTAAATCCATAAATTATCCACGTGGATTTTTTATTTTGGTGCAATGATAAATATTTCCCGAAGAGTCTTTCTTTACTTGATGGCGACAATATTGTTTCATCTTGGGTATTCTCAAAAATTCCTGGTATTGGAAAAAATGGGAACCAGGAAAAGAATTGAATTCCAGATCCAGCAGTCGATAACTTATCAGCTAAAGGAAGAAAGCTTTTTTAGAACCGATGTCATAGAAGACTTGGTGGACGATGTAATAGTTTTCCAATTTGGGTTCTTCAGGATAAAGGATATTAAAGCCGTGGATATCAAGGCGCAACAGACAAACAGAGCTGATTTTTCCAGGCATTGGCTTACTCTGGTAGTAGGAGGGGTTGGGTATTTCCTTGTTGATCAGTTCAATAATACTGTTATCAATGGGAACCGGGCCAGGATCGATGAAAGGGTACTTCGTACTTCAGCAATTATCACGGGAACTGGGGTGATGATGAAAGTATTGAAAAAGAACAAAGTAAAACTCAAAAGGAATTGGAGATTAAGG
>CBDVAV010000560.1:0-3740 GCA_965372055.1 uncultured bacterium
GTATAGCCGTGGAGTCATTCCTGTAGATGTAAACTCCTTGATCCTATGAATCTTCTGAATTTGATCAGTGTTCCAGCTTATTCAATCCACTTAATGAATATGATATCAAGATAGCAACAAGTTCCCCTGCCATAGGCAGGCAAGCTCGACAGGGCTAAGGGATGACGATAATTATTCGTTTCGTAATGTTTCCGCAGCATTCACCTGGCTAGCTTTGTAAGATTGCCCGAGAATTATTAAAGAGGCTACCACTATCAATAATAAACTAGGCAATAGAAATAGCATAAAATTAATATTTGTCCGAAACGGAAACTCATTTAGCCACAGGTTAATAAAATAATTGGAAGTGGGTATGGCTATCACAATTGCAATAACAAGCAGCTGGGAATAATCTTTTGACAAAAGCATTAATATTGAAGAGGTGGTAGCACCAAGGATTTTTCTCACAGAGATTTCCTTGAATTTTAACCTTACTGAATATCCAAGTAGACCGAAAAGACCCAGGCAAAGTACTACCATGGCCAAAATGGAAAAAGCATTTAAGATGAACCCAATTCGTTCTTCTGTTTGATAGGTGTTTTCCATTCTTTGATCAAGGAAGCCATAAGAAAATTCATCGTCCGGAGCAATTTCGTCCCATTTAACCCCGGCATATTTAATTGTTTCCTGGATGTTCTCGCTGCTAACCCTTAACCAAAGAAAATTTGACTGACTTGGTCTCAGAAAAAGAAGCAATGGTTCGATTTCTGAGTGTAATGATCTATAATTATAATCATTGGCAATACCAACTATTTTATACTGGATATTAATGTTCATTGAATTCAGTGATTTGCCAACAGGGTCTTCCAAACCCATTAAATCAATAGCAGTTTGATTTAGAACAACAGCCAGGGTATCACCTGGAAAATCTTTTGAAAAACTCCGTCCATCCAGCATACTAATTTCGAAAGTCTCTAAATAATTATAATCTATATATGTCGCACGGAACAAAATATCATTCTCAGGGCCTTTTCCTTCCCAATTCCACTGGTTATTTGAAAAGGAATATCCACTGAAATTAGTACTGCCGGCTGCTGAAACAATGTTTTCACTCCTTAACATTTCAGTTTTTAGTGCATTGAGGTGTTTCCGGTTATTTCTATTTAGAGAGATATAAAGTAAGTTTTCTTTATTAAACCCTAAGTCTTTGTTTCGTAGGAAATTAACCTGCTTATATACTGCCAAGGTTCCAGTTAAAAGTATAATTGAGATGGTGAATTGAAGAACTACAAGTGCCTTTCTAATCCCGGTATTGCCTGACCTTTTATCAACATCCCCTTTTAACACCTTGATAGGTTTATATTTAGAAAGGAAAAATGCAGAGTAGGACCCTGCCAATATTCCGGTAAGAAGCAGCAGGCTGGAAAAACTTAATATAAATCCAGTATCCAGATAATTAATATTCATCTCTTTACCTGTAAACCCATTGAAATATGGAAGAATCAATTCCACGGAAATAATGGCTATAATTATTGAAATCAAAGCCAACAGTGTTGATTCCATTAAAAATTGTTTTATTAATTGCAGCTGATTTGCCCCAATAGCTTTTCTAAGACCAACTTCTTTTGCCCTTTTTTGTGCTTGCGCTGTTGAGAGGTTCATAAAATTGATGCATGCAATAAGGAGGATGAATAGGGAAGCTGAAAAGAAGATTATTACATATTGGATGTTTCCATTACCACCGTTATCAAAATCAATACCAGACCCCAGATGGATTTCTGACAGTGGCTGTAAACTCAATTTGGCACCATCCTCAAGTGTAGGTTTATCATCAAGGAAGTTGTATATTTTTTGGCTAACCAATTCTGAAGAAGAGTTCCCTGCTATAAGCATATAGGTATTAAAGGTGCTATTGTTCCATCTCTCTACAGAATAGCCCACTTCTTTTGCCAATAACATGGTACTTATAAAGTTAAACCTGAGATGTGAATTTAAAGGTGGGTTCTTTAATACACCGGTAATTACTACATCGAAATTGTCATATAATCTAATTGATTTTCCTATGGCCGGCTCATCTCCAAATAATTTTCCCGCCATATCCTCTGTTACTAATACCGAATAAGTATCAGCTAATGCTGTATTTATATCACCTTCTAAAATTTCAAAAGAAAATATATTGAAGAATGAAGGATCCACATAAATACCGTTCTCAGTAAATTGTTCATCAGCATACCTAATTCTCCATCCACCATAAGCCACTCTGCTGGCATCTTCGATTTCCGGAATATCAGCTTTCAAAGCCGGGGCAAGAGGCCCTTGGTTTATCGCCCAGTTAACTTTTTCAGTAAATGGCATTTCTTGTAATACCCTGAATATCCGATTGTGGTTTTTATGGAACTTATCATAACTTAATTCATCCTGAACCCATAGAAGTATTATTATGGAGCATGTAAGCCCAATGGCAAGACCCATGATATTGATCAAAGAGAACAACTTGTTTTTAACAAGGTTTCTATAGGCAATTTTAAAATAATTTCTAAGCATTTTTCAGGTGTTTTGGAGTGATGAAAATATCTATTATCTACTTAAGACTAAATTCCATCATTGGATACTTTCCTAAATTTATATGGTTACAAAACTCATAAATAAAAGGAAATATTTAACCTGAAAAGGGAATCCAGTCTTAGTTAGGGTTTATTTTATTTACGAAATATTATAGCATTTTTTGTGAATAATATATAGTCATTACTTATGAGCTTATTACTTAGGCCAAATTTGATAGCCAAATCATCCAAAGTTCGGTAATCTATTTTTGGGGAATGCTTACATTATTTTTGCTGGCAAGAATGAATAATGAGAAGCTCTCTAATCATTACCTCTTTCGTAACCTGGAGTGATGTCAGGTGTTTCCACCTGACATGTTTCTGTTTTCTCAAGGATTACAGATAAATAATTATAGATTACAACATGTCAAACGAAGATATAATTATAGGATTGATCCAGATGGACATGAAGCACAACCAACTGGTGAGCGGCCTTGAAGCTATTGGATTGGATGGGGATGGCCTGTTTGAACTGGGGGGCACTGGAAATCATTTCCAAATTGATGGAATTTCCCAAAGGGGAAATAGATGATCTCCTGAGTACCATGTATACCGACTTTCTAAAGGAAGCTGCCATGCACAAAACCGCTTTTAGAAGCGAAACACTGCGGCCATTGGCAGAACTGGCTTACCGTCAACTAAAGGCTTTGGTGGATTATGAAACCCAGCTGGTTTGAATGCATCGGATGGCTTAGAGCCATCCGATGCATTCAAACACACATATTACGTCTACCAAAAATGAATAGCCGTGGAGTCATTCCTGTAGATGTAAACTCCTTGATCCTATGAATCTTCTGAGTTTGATCAGCGTTCCAGCTTATTTTGACAGTCTCAGAGTCCCTTTCAGGTGACTCAGAGAAGGGGGAATTCCAGCTTATTCCATCCACTTAATGAATATGATATCAAAATAGCAGCAAGTTCCCTCGGCCAGGCTCGGGATGACGGTACTTGCCGACTTGAGGTGTAATTAGCACGCAAAGGCTGGTGTTCAGGATGACGATAATCGTTTGCCTATGTCTAGCGGAAATGTATATCCGTGGAGTCATTCCGAGCCTGGTCGAGGAATCTTGTTTGCCTTTGGCAGGGAATCTTGTTCCTATGTGAACTCCTTGATCCTATGAATCTTCTGAGTTTGATCAGCGTTCCAGCTTATTTTGA
>CBDVAV010000561.1:0-3732 GCA_965372055.1 uncultured bacterium
AACAATAGGAAGTAAAGAGAGAACATTATTTAAAAAAGGATCAAAATCTGTAAAATATTGGACTAGTATTTATAATAAGTTCTTTATACCAGCACTAAGAATAATTATTTTTGCAATTCCTTAGTTACTAAACATATACAATGTGTATATAATTTTGTTGTTCATATATTTTAAAATCCTTACATGAGCTTCAAAATGAAGATCTTAAAGTGATATCTTTGTCTAATATGAGTAAGCGGTTATCGTACTTCTACCTGATGTTTTTATTCCTGCCGGAATTACTCTGTGCTCAGGTCAGGGCTCCAAAATTCAGTAATGAATTTCTAACACTGGGAGTAGGGGCAAGAGGTTTGGCAATGTCAAATGCCCAGGTTGCATCAGTAAGTGACGTAACAGCTGGTTATTGGAATCCGGCCGGGCTATTGGATATTGCCAACAAGTACGAATTTTCTTTAATGCATGCTGAGTATTTTGCCGGGATTGCAAAATATGATTATGCAGCATTTTCTACACCAGTGGATTCTTTAAGTCATATCGGGATATCCCTTGTCCGGTTTGCAATTGATGATATCCCAGATACCAGATTTCTTTATGATGCCAATGGGGCCATTAATTATGGTAACATCAGGTTTTTTGCTGCCGCTGATTATGCTTTTATTCTATCGTATGCAAGAAAAATAAAAGCATTGGGTGGTTTGAAAACCGGGGCAAATTTTAAAATTATCCATCGTAATGCTGGCAATTTTGCCAATGCCTGGGGATTTGGTTTAGATGTAGGAGCAAAGTATCAAATAGGAAAATGGAAATTTGGCTTGATGGTTAAGGATGTCACTGGAACATTCAATACTTGGTTTCATAATTCCGAATTGGTTGTGGATATTTACACCCAAACAGGCAATACAATCCCGGAAAATTCCATAGAGATAACTTTGCCATCTGCAATTTTGGGAGTTGCCAAAGATTTTAACATCAAGGATAAGATAAATATTCTGGCAGAGGTAGATTTTAATATTTCTTTTGATGGTAAAAGGAATGTATTGATTAAATCGGATATTGCTTCCATTGATCCATCAATTGGATTGGAAGCCAGTTATAAAAAACTGCTTTTTCTCCGCTTTGGTCTTGGTGATTACCAGGAAGTTAAGGATTTTGACTTGTCCACTTCAATTTCGCTTCAGCCTAATTTTGGTATGGGGGTTCGTATAATGAATGTCCATATAGATTATGCTTTAACCGACATTGGGGATGTTTCAGAATCCTTGTATTCACACGTTTTTTCTTTAAAAGCAGGATTTTCAAGAGATTGATTAAAGTGAAGGGACTATTAATAATAATTTCGTTATGCTTTGTTTTTGACATTCATGGTCAATCATTTAGCAATGATTGGATTAGGGAAGACCAAGAGTATTTTAAGATTAAGATCGGTCAAAAGGCGATATATAGAATAACATATGATGATTTGATTGCCGTGGGAGCCAACCTTGCTAATGTTAACCCAGGCCGGGTTATGCTTTTTCATAGGGGGATTGAACAGGGAATATTTTATAGCGGAGGAATAACTGACCTCTCATTTGACCCAGGCGATTACCTTGAATTTCTGGGGCTGAGAAACGACGGCACACTTGACAAAAGACTTTATTCACCACCAGAAGCACAGCCGCATAATTATTATAACCTTTATTCAGATACAACTGCTTATTTCCTTACCTGGAGTAAAACAGTTGATGGAAAGCGAATGCAGGAAAATCCTGCACTTTTCAATGTAGATAATTTGCCAGCAGAACCTTTCCATTTTGAGGAAGTTATCCTGGTATTTTCCTCCGATTATTCAAAAGGGCTAACCCCCAATTTTTATACTAATCTTACTGAATTCGATTTTGGCGAGGGGTGGACTGGACCAATAATGGTAGAAGGGAATGCAAGCACAAATCATAAAGATTTTGTGCTTGAGGCTCCTGACATCTTCAATAATCCTAATGACAAACCCATTTTGGAAATTGTTTTGGCCGGTCGGTCTAATCTAACACACAACCTTGAGATACAGGTAGGCCCGGATGTATCTGGTAAAAGAATTCTCAAAACTGATCAGTTCGATGATTACTTAAATCGTAAAATAAAGGAAACATTAGAGTGGACAGACTTTTCTCCTACTGGCACGCTTAATGTGAGCGTTGTATTGCAGAATAACGATGACGAGAAAAATAGTCAAATCTCGGTTTCACTTGTCAAACTAACTTATCCTCAGACCATTGATATGGCAGGCTTTTCTACCGGGGAATTGCTGCTTAAAGAGACACCGGCAGATATATCTTTTCTCAAGGTACCGAATGTGCCCGGACAGATGGACCTCTATGACATAACAGATCCGAATACAGTTAGTCGCTTGGGTGTGATACAAGCCGGCAATGAAATATCTACCCTTATTAATGGAACTTCCACAAAAAGAAGATTATTCCTGAAGAGTGCTCCAACAAATGTTCCCAATATATCAAAAGTTACTTTTAGGAAATTCAATCCTCAGGGGAAAGACTATATAATTATCAGCCATCCTACTTTAATGAAACCTGCTGGAGGATACAATGATGCGGTTGATGCGTACGCTTCTTACCGGGCCTCAGTAGCTGGTGGAGCACATAATACCCTGGTCGCAGACATAAACCAGTTGTACGATCAGTTTAGTTTTGGGGAACTCACATCCCAGGCAATCTATAATTTCATGGACTTTATTGTAGCTCGGGGTGACCCTGAGCACCTTTTTATTATTGGTAAAGGCCTTAATATTGGCCTCAATTATTATAGAAGGAATCCATCAGAATTTGTTTACCACAATTTAGTGCCACCTGCGGGATCTCCTGGTGCAGATATGACTTATACCGCTGGGCTAAAAGGAACCAGGATTGAACCTGCTGTTCCCACTGGTAGACTCACGGCCTCCACTCCGCAACAGATCATCAATTATTTGGACAAGGTAAAAGAAACAGAAGCCCTGCCATTTGATAACTTATGGCGTAAAAACGTACTACACTTAAGCGGAGGTAATAGTTTATCTGAGCTTAGAAATTTCAGGCTTCACTTGGATGGTTTCAAATCTATTTCGGAGGATACCTATCTTGGAGGTAAAACCACAACTGTTCAAAAACAAAGCCAGGAAACCGTCGAATTTATAAACGTTTCCAGGATAATCAATGAAGGTGTGAATTTGGTTACATTTTTTGGCCATTCTGCCCCCAGTATTATTGATATCGATATTGGATTTGTTACAGCGGAAGAAAATGGCTACAACAACCAGGGAAAGTATCCTGTCTTTTTAATGAATGGTTGTGATGCCGGGGCAGTATATAATCATAATTTGATTTTTGGGGAAGATTGGATGCTGGCGGCAAATAGAGGTGGAATCGGTTTTATTGCCCATTCATCTTTTGGCTTTTCACCACAACTAAGGACTTACAGTAACTTGTTTTATAGTGTTGCCTATGGGGATTCACTCTTTATCGGCAAATCAATTGCCAAAGTACAACAGGAAGTGAGTAAACGATATCAAAGCATTTTACCAACACCCAGGTATAAGGAAATAGCCCAAATGCAACAAATGGTCTTCATGGGGGATCCAGCCCTGGTTTTATTTGGTGCCACGGCACCGGATTACCAAACCTCTGATGGCGATATTTTTATTGAACCATTGGATGGTAATCCAATTACTGCATTGTCAAACTCATTCAAAATGAGTTTTAT
>CBDVAV010000562.1:0-3709 GCA_965372055.1 uncultured bacterium
CAAAATTCTGACCAAAATCAAATCAGGCTTAACAAATTCATTGCCAATGCTGGCGTATGTTCAAGAAGGGAAGCCGATAAATTAATCACCAAAGGAAAAATCACTGTCAATGGCAAGGTGGTCAGTGAACTGGGCGTTAAAGTTTTAACCACTGACAAAGTGAAGTATGGTAAACAACTATTGAAACCGCAAAAGTCAGTATATGTATTGCTGAATAAACCAAAAGGATTCATCACCACCTCCAGTGATCCACAAAACCGCAAAACCGTAATGGATTTGGTCTCTAAAGCCACCAGTGAAAGATTATTCTCCGTTGGAAGATTGGACAGGAATACTCTGGGCTTATTGCTTTTTACCAATGATGGTGACCTTGCCAAAAAATTGTCACACCCGAGTTATAAGATAAAAAAAATTTACCAGGTTGATCTGGACAAAGCACTGACAAAGGTTGATCTTGAGAAAATTACTGCCGGATTCGAGCTTGAGGATGGATTTTTCAATGTTGATAAAATCTCTATCATATCAGAAGATAAGAAAACCATTGGCATTGAACTGCATATCGGTAAAAACAGGATAGTGCGCCGGATTTTTGAACACCTGGGGTACAAAGTCAAAAAATTGGACAGATCGGTTTATGCTGGCCTGACCAAGAAAGACCTGCCACGAGGCAAGTGGAGGCATCTTTCAGAGAAAGAGATTATTACTTTGAAGTATCTGAAATAAAGGTTCTGGTGTTTTAGTGTGCCAAAGGCATCCCTTTGGGGGAAATAGGATACTGAATATCCAAAATACAATTTCCAATCATCAAATAAATCATTTCGATATTTTCATCTAGTCAATTTTAATTACACAGTCAGAATTACAAGTCATTTAATAAGTCCCATGTTTTTATCACTAAATTCATAAGGGTTTTTCAAAACAAAATTTTTGAATTTTGAGTCATTGAGATTTATTTGTGATTTGATTTATTTGTTAATTGTGAGTTATTTATTCCCATAGAGATACCTCTGGCAAATTAAATTCGCCTTAGTACCAAATGAGAAAGCCTCCATTCTCATAGAGGTCTTTTTGTGGTGATGGGTGGATTCGAACCACCGACTCACGGATTTTCAGTCCGATGCTCTACCAACTGAGCTACATCACCTCCGATTGAGCTTGCAAATGTACTAATCCAACGAATTAATCCAAATATTTGTTTTTCTATTTTCCATGGTTCATCTTTTGCAATTATTGGTTATTTTTATCCAGCTTTAACAACGTTCAAAATCACGGCATTCTTTTCTTTATTTGATGGATAAACAAATCATTTTTTCCCTGGTAACCCTGCTCACTTTAGGGATTTTCGGATATTCAATATCCAGGATTATTTCCTTTTTTAAGCTTACACGCGAAAGTTTTGCTGTAGGCCAGGTTGGGAAGAGGATAATGCTAACATTATTGGTGGCTTTCGGGCAAACAAAAATTCTCCGCAAACCCCTAATTGGGATGGTGCATGCAATCGTCTATTGGGGGTTTTTAGTAATTACAATTGGCACGCTGGAAATGGTAATTGATGGACTTTTAAACACGGAAAGGGTTTTTGGCAGTGCTGGATTTTTTTATAGTATTATCACCGCATCGGGGGATATATTCGCTGTTTTGATAATATTGGCGTGTATCATCTTTTTGGTGAGAAGACACATTTTAAGAGTAAAACGATTTGGTGGCATAGAAATGACAAAGGGATCTTCAATTGATGCAACCATTGCACTTACATTGATCGGTTTATTAATGATCTCACTGATTGGTACCAATGTCGGATATCTAAACATTACCAACACCGCGGTTAGTGGGTATTTCCCCATAAGCGGTCTTTTGGTTAATTCTTTTTCAGAGTTTGAGCCCGAAACAATGGAAATTTTTTATGAAACCAGTTGGTGGGCACACGTTCTATTGGTTTATATTTTTGCCAATATTTTGCCATACTCCAAACATTTCCACGTGTTCATGTCTGTTCCAAATGTATTCTTATCCAGGCTAGGTCCCCTGACTAAAATCGATAACCTGGAAGAAATAACCAAAGAAGTAAAGATGATGTTGAATCCTGATACGGCATTTGCAAACCCACCGGAAGGAGAAACTACCCCACCCAGTCGCTTTGGGGTTAAAGATGTAAATGATGCCAGTTGGAAAAATTATCTCGATGCACTTACCTGCACAGAATGTGGCCGATGCACCGCTGTTTGTCCGGCTAATATTACTGGCAAGAAACTTTCACCCAGAAAGATATTTGTTGATTTTAGAAAAAGGATGAACGAGGTTGGTCCAGGGTTGGTAAAAAATGGTGCCTCGTTTACTGACAACAAATCATTAATTGGCGATTATGTGACTGCTGAAGAGCTTTGGGCCTGTACCACTTGCAATGCTTGTTCGCAAGAATGCCCGGTCAATATCGATCATCCTTCTTTAATAATTGATATGAGGCGATACCTGGTCTTGGAAGAGTCATCGGCGCCTGCTCAAATAAACAGCATGTTTGCCAACATTGAAAACAATGGGGCACCTTGGCCGATTGCCCAAACCGAAAGAATGAACTGGGCGGAGGATATTTATACAGACACTGAATGATTAACTAATGAGCGAGGAAAATAAACGCAAAATAATAGTACCTACCATGGCAGAGTTGGCCTCACGGGGAGAATCCCCTGAAATATTATTCTGGGTTGGCTGTGCCGGGGCTTTTGACGACCGATATAAAAAAGTGACCAAAGCTTTCGTAAAAATTCTGCATAAGGTCGGAATAAAATATGCCGTACTTGGACAGGAAGAAAGCTGTACCGGGGATCCAGCCAGAAGGGCCGGCAATGAATTTTTGTTCCAAATGCAAGCCTTGTCCAACATTCAAATATTGAATGGATATAGTATTAAGAAAATTGTTACTGCCTGCCCTCATTGTTTCAATACCCTTAAAAATGAATACCCCGAGCTAGGCGGTAGCTATGAGGTAATACATCATTCAACCTTTTTGCAACAATTGATAGATGAAGGTAAAGTGAAATTGAAAGGAGGCGGGGAATTTAAAGGCAAGAAAATCACCTATCATGATTCTTGTTACCTTGGCCGTGGGAATGACATATATGAAGCACCCAGGGAAATACTAAAGGCCCTGGACTCCGACCTGGTGGAAATGAAAAGAAGCAGGTCAAATGGCTTGTGTTGTGGTGCGGGTGGTGCTCAAATGTTTAAAGATGCAGAACCGGGGAATAAGGAAGTAAACATTGAGAGAACAGAAGAGGCATTGGCAACAGGAGCTGATATTATAGCTTCTGCCTGTCCATTTTGCATGACTATGATGAGTGATGGCATCAAGATAAAAGAAAAAGAAGATGAGGTAAAAGTGCTGGATTTGGCCGAACTTATTGTTAACTTCGAAAGTTGAAAAGAATATGTTAACAGAATTTGAAAATATTGGTTCCGAGGCCAGGATATGGATTTACCAGGCAAACAGACCATTTAGTGAAGATGATCAACAAGTAATTGCCAGTGAAACATCGAGGTTTCTTGAACATTGGGCAGCTCATGGAAATCATCTGAAAACTGCATTTGACATCAGGTTCAACCAGTTCCTCATTCTTGCTTTAGATGAACAATTCAACCATTCAAGTGGATGCTCCATTGATGGTTCTGTCCATTTTGTCCAACAATAAGTGCAGCAATTAAACGTTTATTT
>CBDVAV010000563.1:0-3706 GCA_965372055.1 uncultured bacterium
TGATCCAATTTTGTAATAAGCGCAGTGTGTGTTTTTCCCCAGTATTATCTCAGTTACCGCATTGTTGAAACTTGGATTTTCCCCTAAAGTAAAAAATGACTCAACCAGGTTGAATTCGCTGTTAGTATCTGCAATAACTAATGTCCTTGGATGTTGGAATGACTTGTTGGTTTTTGTGTCAGAAATATAGGCAATGTACAATGGCTTATCAATTTGCACTCCGCTTTCAATTTTAATCACTACTCCGTCATTCATGGAAGCTGTATTTAAAGCAACAAATGGATCATATATCTTCTCAGGATTGCTTGCTATCTTGGTCAAAATATTTCCATCTGATCTCTTCGCTTCATTGAAATCCATAACGGATAATCCTTGAACTGATTCAATATTTGAATGTTCCTTTGAAAACTTGCCGTTTAGAATGGCAATTAAATTAGCATTAAGTCCACCTGGTAATATTGAATCAACCTCTTCCTTGGTGATACAGGCCTCAACTTCTACTATTTGCTCATTAAACACCTTCTCCAAAACCTTGGTGATGTTAGTATACTTGTATTCCTCGCTTTTTGAGGTTGGCATTCCCAGTTTCTTAAATTGCTGCAAACCAATTTTTCTGATCTCGTCGAGGTCATCATCCATTGGCTTGAAATTGTCAACAAGCGAATCAGAAATATGAGTTTTAGTTAAAATATCCATCATAATATCAGGCTAGCAGGTCAGATTCTTCTTTGATCCAATCGTAACCTTTTTCTTCAAGGTCATATGCCAGTTCTTTACCTCCGGACTTCACAATTTTGCCATTATTAAGCACATGTACATAATCTGGAATTATATAGTTAAGGAGCCTTTGATAGTGGGTGACCACAATGGTGGCATTATCTTTATTTTTTAATTTATTTACTCCGCCTGCTACAATTTTCAGGGCGTCAATGTCCAAACCTGAATCGGTTTCATCTAAAATTGCCAACCTTGGTTCCAGTACTGCCATCTGGAAAATTTCATTTCTTTTCTTTTCGCCTCCTGAAAACCCCTCGTTAATTGCCCGACTTAATAAAGTTTGATCAATATCCACAATCTTCATCTTTTCTTTGATCATCTTAAGAAAAGATACTGCATCTAATGGTTCCTGGCCTCGATGCACCCTGATTTGATTTACAGCCGTTTTAAGGAAATTTGTAGAGCTTACCCCAGGGATTTCTATTGGATATTGAAAAGCAAGAAATAACCCTTCCCTGGCACGGTATTCAGGGGATAAGTCCAATAGATTATTGCCCAGGAATGTAACTTCTCCCTCATCAACGTGATAATTATCTTTACCTGCCAATACTGAAGCAAGTGTACTTTTGCCAGATCCATTAGGGCCCATAATGGCATGTACCTCTCCTGCTTTAACTTCCAGGTTAATCCCTTTGAGGATTTTCTTTCCCTCGACGGAGGCATGTAAATTTTTTATTTTTAACATTAAATCAGTTTTTCAGTTCTCGGTTCTCGGTTCTCGGTTTTCCAGTTTATCAACATCATAAAATAATGGTAACAATTTATCCTACACTACCTTCCAGGGTCAGAGCCAACAGTTTTTGTGCTTCTACTGCAAATTCCATGGGCAATTGTTTTAATACCTCTTTTGCATATCCGTTCACGATCAAAGCAACTGCATCTTCAGTATCAATCCCCCTTTGGTTGCAGTAAAATATCTGGTCTTCACCGATCTTGGAGGTTGTGGCTTCATGCTCCACTTGTGCCGAGGAATTATCAATTTCTATATATGGGAAAGTATGGGCACCGCATTTGTTGCCCATTAACAGGGAATCACACTGGGAAAAATTCCTGGAATTTTCTGCCCTTTTATAAACTTTTACCAATCCTCGATAGCTGTTTTGACTATTTCCGGCAGAAACACCTTTAGATACAATCCTGCTCTTGGTATTTTTCCCAATATGGATCATTTTTGTTCCTGTATCAGCTTGTTGATAATTATTGGTAACTGCCACAGAATAAAACTCACCTACGGAATTATCGCCTTTCAAGATACAACTTGGGTATTTCCAGGTGATAGCAGACCCAGTTTCTACTTGCGTCCAGGAAATTTTTGAGTTTTCACCCGAGCAAATCCCTCTTTTAGTTACGAAATTATAGATGCCCCCTTTGCCATTTTTATCTCCCGGATACCAGTTCTGTACCGTAGAATATTTCACTTCTGCATCTTTTGCAGCATAAATCTCTACTACCGCAGCATGCAATTGATTCTCGTCTCTCATTGGTGCCGTGCACCCTTCCAGGTAACTGACATATGACCCTTCTTCTGCAATAATAAGGGTTCTTTCAAATTGGCCTGTATTGGCAGCATTAATCCTAAAATAAGTAGATAATTCCATGGGACATCTTACACCTTTGGGAATGTAACAAAAGGAACCATCACTAAATACAGCTGAATTTAAGGCCGCGAAATAGTTATCGTTTGCCGGAACAACGGAGCCAAGATATTTTTTAACCAAATCAGGATGCTCTTTTACAGCGTCGTTAAAGGAACTGAACACGATTCCCAGTTCATTTAATTTATCTTTGAAAGTAGTGGCGACAGAGACACTATCAAACACAACATCAACTGCAACCCCTGTCAATCTTTTCTGTTCCTCCATGGAAATGCCAAGTTTCTTAAATGTAGCCTTTAACTCAGGATCTACTTCATCGAGACTTTTTGGGGCAACTTTTTGCTTTGGCGCCGAGTAATAAATGATATCCTGATAATTGATTTCAGGATATGATACATTTGGCCATTTTGGTTCTTTTAAAGTCAGCCAATGCCGAAAAGCTTTCAGCCTCCATTCCAATAGCCATTCAGGCTCCTCTTTTTTGAAAGATATCAATTTAATAATATCTTCGTTCAAACCTTTTGGAGCCTCGTCTGTTTCAAGATCAGAAGACCACCCATACTCATACTCTTTTGAAGTTAATTCTTCAAGAATTTGAGTGTCTTTGTCCATATTGGTTATTTAGAATGATTATAAATAAGATGCACAAATCTACAAAATTTATTTAAAATGTTTCTAAATAAGGGAGATTGTCATACTGAGATTTGCATTTTGTGAGTAAAATCAAGAATTGAAGGTTCGGAGACTGATTAGGACTCCGTCAAACACTTGTTAATTTTACTATGCCAATGAAATGATTGTAGACACAATACTGTACAAAACACCCTGTGCTAATTCATATCACCATTCATTTTGATCCAAATACACTGGTATCAAATACAAGCATTATAGAAGTGATTTTGTCGTTTTGAGTTTCAAAAGTCTGAGTCATTAATGTCGATATTCCAGGTTTTTAAAATTGTATAGCAAGCAAGCTGATGAATTGTCCTCGTAAGATTTGATTATTTCATATTCAAATTCCTTCGGAGGGGCTTCCCGCATTGATTTTTTGTAACTGTCTGCAGTATTAAAATTGTAAAAAGGGCCACTAAATTTCAGGTCATGTGCAAGAATATCATGTAATTCATCTAATTTACCTGATGTGAAAACTATATGCATATACTTTTTTGCTAATTCAAGAAGACTCATTTTTATTTAGAAGTTTTTGTCATTATTATTTCATTTTCATAAGTGGTCTATTCCATTTGAAAGCCTAAATTTTTTACAATTTTTATAGATTTCAAGTTTTTGGAGCTTGTCCTGCCCACAATGGTTAGAACTCCTAATTCATTAAA
>CBDVAV010000564.1:0-3694 GCA_965372055.1 uncultured bacterium
TGCTTTTTTCCCTTATGGCCTCCAAGCATATCCTATTTTTAAAAACAGAGTTCGATTTACTAATGTCAGAGCTACTTTTTGTAGATTGGCTTCAAGCATCCCCTGACTGTTATCAGAATATCCAATAAAAAACACCGATTGAGGATTAAGCTTATAACTTAGAAGGAGTTGTGTAAATAATGACTTTGAATTTTGATCATGATATCAAGAAAAAATGCTATTTTTATTGATTTTAAGTAGATTCAAACATAAAAATTTATAAATTGAAAGCTTACAATTAACCTAAACCCAAAAACTTATTTGCAATGAAAAAATCTGTTGTTTTATTCCTCCTACTGTTTGTAGTCGCCATTGGCTATTCACAAAAACCCTTTTCAAAAAAGAAAATTGATGCTTTAAAAAATGAGGCTGTCCAGAAAGTGGAAAGCAAGGCCAAATTGGCCCAGGTGATGAATGACAAGATTTTTAGTTTTGCAGAACTGGGCTTTCAGGAATATGAAACCTCTAATTACATTACCTCGGTTTTGGAAGAAAATGGATTTGAAATACAGCGGGAAATTTCAGGAATACCTACTGCATGGGTAGCAAAGTGGGGAAGTGGTAAACCAGTGATTGCCATAGGTAGCGATATTGACTGTATTCCAAAAGCATCCCAAAAGCCAGGGGTGGCCTATCATGATCCGATAGTTGATGGTGCTCCAGGTCACGGGGAGGGGCACAATTCAGGACAGGCGGTAAATGTAACCGCTGCATTAGCGGTTAAGGAAATTATGGAACGGGAGGGGATTCAGGGTACATTAATGCTTTGGCCGGGAGTGGCCGAAGAACTGGTGGCCACTAAGGCATATTTTGCCAGGGATGGCGTATTTAAAGATGTAGATGTTTCTATTTTTACTCACGTATCCAGTAATATGGGCGTCTCGTATGGTGCTGCAAGAGGTACAGGTTTGATTTCGGTACTTTTTAGTTACGAAGGCGAAGCTGCCCATGGAGCTGGCGCTCCGTGGAGGGGGAGAAGTGCTTTGGATGCAGTGGAGTTGATGAACGTGGGCTGGAACTTTAAAAGGGAACATATCAGGCCACTGCAAAGAAGCCATTACGTGGTGGTTGACGGTGGTGACCAACCGAATGTAGTACCATCAAAAGCCTCTGTATGGTATTATTTCAGGGAGATAACCTATGAAAAGATAAAAGAGAATTATGAGGCAGGATTGAGGGTAGCCGAAGGAGCTGCATTGATGACTGATACCAAAATGACCAGCAGGATCCTGGGAAGTGCATGGCCCAGGCATTTTAACAAGGTTATTGCGGAGACTACCTATAGCAATATTCAACAAATAGGATTACCAACATGGACCGAGGATGACCAAGCACTTGCAAAGGCCCTGCAAGAAGAAGTTGGCTCGGATCCAAAAGGATTAAGTACAGAGTTGAATGAGATTCGACTTCCAGTGGAGAATCCTGTCAGTGGGGGTTCTGATGATATCGGGGATATTTCCTGGACAGTTCCAACCATTACATTCAGGTATCCGGCGAACATTCCTGGTTTGCAAGGACACCATTGGTCCAGTGCAGTAGCCATGGCCACGCCTATAGCCCACAAGGGGGTTGTCGCCGGGGCAAAAGTAGAGGCCATGACAATCCTGGACTTGATGTTAAAACCTGAGCTGGTTAGCCAGGCCTGGGATTATTTTAGGGAGCAGACAAAAGAAACAAAATACGAACCATTTATCTCCAAAGATGACATGCCTGCTACCTACCTAAATGATAAAATTATGAGGGAATATAAAAGTGAGTTAAAAAAGTATTATTACGATCCTGATAAGTATGATACCTACCTAGAACAATTAGGTATAAAATATCCAACAATTAGAGAAAAATAAACTTAATCAAGTCGATTATTATTGGGATAAAATTAACTTCGCCCCGAAGAGATTTATGGTATGGACAAGACAATTCTAATCGCTACTGAGAAACCCTTTTCAGCAGAGACAATAAATATAATAAGGCAGAAAATTGACCAAACCACTGGAATTAAGCTCAGATTACTTGAAGGTTATACTACCAAATCAGAGTTGGTACAAGCATTGAAAGGAGTTGATGCCCTGGTTGTCAGAAGTGATAAAGTAAATGCTGAAATAATAGATGATGTTGAGGATCTAAAGATCATTGTTAGGGCTGGTTCAGGCTATGACAATATCGATCTTGAGACTGCTGCGGCAAAGGATATCGTGGTAATGAACACCCCGGGGCAGAATGCCAACGCAGTTGCTGAATTAGCTTTTGCCCTAATGTTGGTTTTGATCAGGAAAAAATTCCAAGGCAAAATTGGCACCGAATTGAAAGGCAAAAGAATTGGAATGCAGGGTTATGGTAATATCGGAAAATGTATGGCATCCATTGCCAAGGGGTTTGACATGCATGTTTGCGCTTACGATCCATATATCTCTGCGATTATAATGGAAAATGATGGTGTTGAATGCTATGCAAGCCTGACAAGACTATACAGTGATTGCGATTTTATATCAGTCAATATTCCAGCCAATGAGGAAACCATTAAAAGTATAGACTATAAGCTTTTATCCAAAACAAAAATAAATGCAGTCTTGGTAAATACAGCCAGAAAGGAAGTGATAAATGAAACTGATTTGATGAAATGGATGGAAGAAAGTGAGGGATTCTTGTATACTTCTGATATTGCCCCGGATTGCAATGAAGATATTGTTGAAAAATTTCCAGACAAAACATTATTTACAGCCAGGAAGATGGGTGCACAAACCAATGAGGCCAATATAAATGGAGCTACAGCCGCGGTTCAACAGATCATTGATTTCTTTGAAAAAGATGACAGAACCTATCAAGTAATAGAATAAGTGTTAGCATTATGCATGTAATATTTTATGTGTAATAATATCACTGGTAATGAATTCTATAGTTTAACTTTAAAGAAAATTAAAAGCCGAAACTATGAAAAACTATAATATGAGAATATTCCTGATGATTGCGATAATAGGATTTATTGCATCCCAAAATACTTTCGCTCAAAAAAGGGTTGGAGGAGGATTTAGTTGGGGATCTGTTGTGGAGGATGTGGGCATAAATGTCAATGCAGAAATATTTTTGAAGGGTAATATTGCAATATCACCGAATTTCATTTATTATTTTGTCGGAAGTAATTTAACCTTTTGGGAACTCAATGGGGATGTGCACTATTATTTTCAAGGCGGCGATACTGGTGTTTATGGAATCGGTGGTCTGAATATCACTCACCGTGCAATCGATATCCCGTTTTTGGGAATATCAGTTAGTGACAATGAATTAGGCTTAAATGTTGGTGCAGGTTATAGCTTTGGTCTTGAAGGCCCTATTATCCCTTTCGGGGAGGTGAAATACATAATAAGCAGTTTTGATCAATTGGTGCTCACTGCCGGGATTAGAATTGGAATATAGTTTGAGCCTGCCCGCCGAAGTACTCGAAGGAGGGTTTGAGTTAAGCACTTTATATCTATTTAGAATTGCAGAAGATAAGATCGAACTTTTCAAGTGACTCCTTGTTGACCGTCCGCACAGGGAACTGAACAAAAATGTCACCAATTGAATTTGAATGATCAATAGACAGTCAAACAAAAAGAGAAAACGCTAATTAGTGTCTGTCCATAATGTCATCCATTGAAAATCACCATTTACCCCAAAC